>NZ_RZTO01000024.1:0-18078 GCF_003997225.1 Mesorhizobium sp. M2C.T.Ca.TU.002.02.1.1 | reverse complement strand
GCGCCGGCGGTTCTCGCTGCTGAGGCCCGCCGCTGCCGACGTCAACATGGTGCAGGCGCGATCGATCCTCGAGGCTGTCCATCTCGAGGCCCATCGCGACGCCTTGGTGGCGACGCTAAGCCACGGCCAACAGCGCCAACTGGAAATCGCGCTGGCGCTTGCCGGCGCGCCGCGCTTCATCCTGTTCGACGAACCGGCGGCGGGTCTTTCGCCGACCGAGCGGCGCGACCTCGTCGCCATCCTCAACGCGCTGCCGAAGCATATCGGCTTCATCATCATCGAGCACGATCTCGACGTCGCGCTGCGCGTGGCGGACTACGTGTCGATGATGCACAATGGGCACCTGTTCAAGGAAGGCACGCCGCAGGAAATCGAGGCCGATCCGGAGGTCCAGCAGATCTATCTCGGAGGCAAGCATGGCTGAACGCTCCGCCGGCAAAGGCGCCAGGGCGGTGCTGAAGATAGAAGACCTGCAGGTCTTCTATGGCGAGAGCCATGCGCTGCAGGGGATTTCGCTGACGCTGGAAAGCGGCGTGCTTTCCGTCGTCGGCCGCAACGGCATGGGCAAGTCGACGCTGTGCAACACCATCGTCGGACTGAAGCGTGCGCGCTCCGGCTCGATCCGCTTCGACGGCCGCGAGATCACCGCGCTCGAGCCGCACGAGATCCATCGCCTCGGCGTCGGCTATGTCCCGCAAGGGCGTCGCGTCTGGCCGAGCCTGACGGTCGACGAGCATCTGCGCCTTGCCTCCGGGAGCCGGCGCGACGCCGCCTGGACGGTCGAGCGCGTCTACCAGACTTTTCCACGCCTGGCGGAGCGGCGGCACAATGGCGGATCGCAGCTCTCGGGAGGCGAGCAGCAGATGCTCGCCATCTCGCGCGCGCTTCTCAGCGACCCGAAACTCCTGGTGATGGACGAGCCGACCGAGGGCCTGGCGCCGATCATCGTCGACCAGGTCGAAAAGATGCTCGTCGACCTTGCCGCGGAAGGCGAGATGGCGGTGCTCGTCATCGAGCAGAATATCGGCGTCGCGACCGCCGTCTCCAGCCAGGTCGCGATCATGGTCAACGGCCGCATCAACCGGCTGATGGAGGCGGCAGCGCTGGCCGCCGACCGCGATTTGCAGCAGCGGCTGCTGGGCGTCGGACGCCATGCCGAGGAAGCGCCAGTCACGCCGGCGGAAGCGGCGCAGGCAAAGGAGCAATTAGCGGCGGTCTATCGCGTCGACCGCGCGGCGGTCGGATCGGCCGAGCCGGCGGTGCATGACGGCGTCTACCGCCCTGTCACCCAATTGCCCAACCGCTGGAACGTGCCGGTCACCGAACTGAGGCAGGCGGCTGTCGACAAGGCCGCGCCCCAGGACGACCCGAGGAAGGTCTTCGCCGTCCCCTTTGCCGAGCGCATCGGCAAAACCGTGCTGGTCGTCGGCACCTTCGATACCAAGGGCAAGGAATTGCGCTTCGTCGCCGACCGGCTGAAGTCGCTCGGACTGCCCGTCCGCACCGTCGACCTGTCGACATCGGGAAAGCCGTCGAGCGCGGACGTGCCCGCCATGCAGGTGGCCGGCATGCATATCCGCGGGTCCTCGGCCGTCTTCACCGACGATCGGGGCGGCTCGGTCAGCGCCATGGCGGAGGCCTTCGCCCGCTGGATCGAACGGGAGCCGCGCATCGGCGGCATCATTTCTGCCGGCGGCTCGGGCGGCACGACGCTGGCAACGGCTGGCATGCGGGTCCTGCCGGTCGGCATCCCCAAGCTGATGGTCTCGACTGTGGCTGCGGGCGACGTCGCCAAATATGTCGGCGGCGCCGACATCATGATGTTCCATTCGGTCGCCGACGTTCAGGGGCTGAATTCCATCACCGAGCAGGTGCTGTCCAACGCCGCGCATGCCATGGCTGGCATGGTCGCGCAGTTGCCCAATGCGGAAGCGTGGGAAGCAAAGCGCAAGCTGGCGCGGCCGGCCGTCGGCATTACCATGTTCGGCGTCACCACGCCGGCCGTGCAGGCAGTGACGAAGCGGCTCGAAGCCGACTATGACTGCCTCGTCTTCCACGCCACCGGCATCGGCGGGCGAGCCATGGAGAATCTCGGCGACTCGCGCCTGCTGTCGGCCTTCCTCGACCTGACGACAACGGAAGTGGCCGACATGATCGTCGGCGGCGTGTTCCCCGCGACAGAGGATCGCTTTGGCGCCGCCATCCGCAGCGGCCTTCCCTATGTCGGATCGACGGGAGCGCTGGACATGGTCAATTTCGGCCCACGCGACAGCGTGCCGGAGAAGTTCCGCGGCCGCAAATTCGTCATCCACAATCCCAATGTCACGCTGATGCGCACGACGCGCGACGAGAACCGCGCTTTCGGCGAGTGGATCGGCGCGCGGCTCAACGCCATGAACGGCCCGGTACGCTTCCTGCTGCCCGAAGGCGGCGTCTCGATGCTCGACGCGCCCGGCCAGCCCTTTCACGATCCGGAAGCCGACAACGCGCTGTTCGAAGCGATCGAAAAGACCGTTCGCCCGACGCCGTTGCGCCATGTCGAGCGGGTGCGCGCCAACATCAACGACACGCCTTTCGTCGATGCGGTGATCGGCGCGTTCAACGCGATCGGCCCAAAGCTGCAGAGGCGGGCATGACGAATTGGGCTTTACCTGACGGCGGACGGACCTTTGAATTGGCGCCTGGCGCCGACCGGATTGTGTAGGGGAGAATAAATCATGGACGCGCAGAGCTTTGGCGCTTTCCTGTTGTGGCTGATCGTTGCCGCGGTCGTCGTGGTGATCGCCGTCTACATCCTGCGGTGGCTCTACCGCCGCTCGACGAAGGAGACGGCGTTCGTGCGCACCGGCTTCCTGGGCGAGAAGGTGGTGGTGAACGGCGGCGCCTTCGTCATCCCCGTCCTGCATGAAATCACCCCGGTCAACATGAACGTGCTGCGCATCGAGGTGCGCCGCGAGGAGGCGCTGGCGCTGATCACCAGGAACCGCATGCGCGTCGACCTCATCGCAGAGTTCTTCGTCCGCGTCGGCGCGAGCCGCGAGTTCGTCGCGGCCGCGGCGCAGACGCTTGGTCGCCGCACGCTGCAGCCCGACAATCTGCGCGAATTGCTGGAGGGCAAGTTCGCCGGCGCCATGCGCACCGTCGCCGCCCAGATGACGCTGGAAGAGATGCATGAGCTGCGCGGCGACTATGCCGAAAAGGTCCGGGCGCTCGCCTCGGATTCGCTGGCCGCCAACGGGCTCGAGCTGGAGAGCGTCGCCATCGTCGATCTCGACCAGACCAGCCTGGAATATTTCGACCCGTCCAATGCCTTCGATGCCGAGGGCCTGACGCAGCTGACGGAATCCATCGAGACCAGGCGCCGCATGCGCAACGAGATCGAGCAGCGCACCCTGGTCGATATCCGCAACCAGAACCTCGACACGCAGCGCAAGGTGCTGGAGATCGAGCGCGACACCGAATATGCGCGCCTCGAACAGGAGCGCGAGGTGGAGATAAGGCGCGCGGCGCAGCGCTCCGAGCTCGCCAGGGAACGGGCCGTGCGCGACCAGGAAGCCGAGCAGGCGCAGCTTTCCGCGCGCGAGGCGGTGGAGAAATCGCGCCTCGCCCAGGAGCGCAGCATCACCGAGGAACGCATCCGCAGCGAGGAAGACACGCAGCGCCGCGAGATCGCGCGCCGCCGCGCGCTCGACGAGGCCGAGATGAAGATGCGCGAATTGACCGAGCGCGAGCAGATCGCTCTCGGACTTTCGCTGGAGAAGGCGCGCATCGAGCGCGAAGGCGCTGAGAGCGGGCTCGAGATCGAGCGCAAGAAGTCGCTCGAGATCGCCGAGCTCGAACGCCAGATCGCACTGGCCGAAAAGGCGCTCGAGGTGACCAGGGCGGAGGCGGAGAAGCGCCGCGCCGAGATCGTCGAGAACCAGGCGACCGAGACCGCGCGGATCGAGCAGGAACGCGCCGTCGACGAGGTGCGGATCGCCAGGGAGCGCCATCTCGAAGCGCTGCAGATCGCCAAGCGCCAGGCCTTCGAGGAAGCCGAGATCGCAGCGGCCGAGGAGGTGGAGCGGGCGCGCATCACCACCGAGCGCGGCATCGAGGAAGCCAAGCTCGTCAAGGAGCGCGAGCTGCGCCAGCTCGCCGTCGACCGCGACCAGAAGGTCGAGATCGCCGAAATCCAGAAGGCCATCGACATCGCGAAGAAAACGCAGGAACGTTCCTCGGCTATCGCCGCTTCGGAAGCCGTCCGCGCCAAGGCCGTCCAGGCCGAGGAACAGGCCCTGACCGCCCGCGAACGCGAGATCGCGGAGCGCCGCAAGCTGACCGACCTGATCGCCGCTCAACGCGAGGCGGAGCGCGAGGCGCTTCGCGTGACGGCCGCCGCCGAGGCCGAGATGAAGGCCGCGAAGAGCCTGGCGGAGGCGCAGAAGATCGCGGCCGTCGCCGCCGCGGAAGCGGAAAAGATCCACGCCCTTGCCGCCGCCCAGCGCTACGAAGTCGACGCGACCGGCCATCGGCAGATCAACGAAGCGGAGAACCTTCTTTCCAGCGAAGCGCGCGCCGGGCGCCTGCGCGGCAAACTGCTCGATCACATGGAAGGCATCATCCGCGAGAGCGTCAAGCCGATGGAAAAGATCGACGGCATCAAGATCCTGCATGTCGACGGCATCAATGGCGGGGCGGGCGGCAACCGCAACGTCACCGACGAGGTGATCGATTCGGCGCTGCGTTACCGTGTGCAGGCGCCGATGATCGACAATCTGATGAAGGAGATCGGCATCGAGGGGGGCTCGCTCGGACGGATGACCGACGTGCTGCGCGACGCCAAGGACATTTCCAACCTCGCCCGTGACAAGAAAGGCAAAGGCAAGACCGCCAAGGACGATGATGACGACCGCGACCATTGAGACGAGGGCGGTGTTTCCCCCCGCTTCGTCGGGGCGTGCTGGACGACGTCCTGCGCCCGATTGCCGTGCTGCATCGGTTCGCGATGATGGCCAAGTGGTTCCCCCACTCCGTCACTGCTTCGCAGCGCCACCTCTCCCCCCTCCGGAGGGAGAGGAAGGTAGCCGGCCGCGGACGGTTCGTACCCTTCCTCTCCCCCGTCGATCGGGGGAGAGGTGTCGAGCGAAGCTCGACGGAGTGGGGGTCGATCTGGCGCGGCGCGAGACAATACATGCGCGCATGCCCATAGCTGGCTCCCAAGCATGACCAAGGTCTACGTCTCCTCGGTCATCCCGGCTCCGGCCGCGGACGTCTGGAACGTCGTGCGCGACTTCAACGGCTTGCCGGGCTGGGCGCCTTTCGTGGCCGAGAGCCGCATCGAGCAGAACGCGCATGCCGACCGGATCGGCTGCATCCGCAATTTCACGCTCAAGGACGGCGGACGGATCCGCGAGAAACTGCTGGCGCTGTCGGACTACGACCTCTCCTGCAGCTATGCGATCCTGGAAAGCCCGATGCCGGTGGAGAACTATGTCGCCACCCTGTCGCTGACGCCGATAACCGACGGCAATATGACGCTGGCCGAATGGCAGGCGGAATTCGATTGCACGCCTGAGCGCGAGGCGGCGCTGACGCGGCAGATCGGCGGCGGCGTGTTCCAGGCCGCGTTCACCGCGTTGAAGCAGCGCTTCGGGCGCTGACCGCCGCGCATGGTCCAGGTCCGCCAGAGCACGATCATCGATGCCCCGATCGAGGAGGTCTGGGCGATCCTGCGCGATTTCAACGGCCACGACCGCTGGCACCCGGCCATCGCGGCGAGCGAGATCGACGGCGGCGAGCCGGCCGACGCGGTCGGCGCCGTGCGCCATTTCCGCCTGGCCGACGGCGGCGAACTGCGCGAGCAGCTTTTGGCGCTGTCCGACAAGGACCGCCGGCTGAGCTACTGCCTGCTCGAAGCGCCGCTGCCATTGATGGGCTATGTCGCGTCGATAAGGCTGAAGCCGGTGACCGACGGCAACGCCACCTTCTGGGAATGGCGCTCCGAATTCCACCCGCCGGCGCATCGCCGCGACGAGCTGGTGAAGCTGGTCGCCGAAGACATCTATCGCGCCGGCTTTGCCGCGATCCGCAATCTGCTGGGGCGCCGCGCCGCCGCCACGCCGGCCGAGGCGAGGCCTTCGCCGGCGATCATGCCGTCGAGGCCAACAGGCGTTGCGGCCCGCCCGGTCCCCTCACCGGCGATCCTCGCACCGTCCCGGGACATGGCAGAAACGACGCGCGCGATCCTCGTCGAGCGCTATGGCGGGCCGGACGTGCTGCAGCTGAAGGAGATCGCATTGCCGCCGCCGGCGCCCGGCGAGGTGCGGATCCGCCACACGGCGATCGGTGTCAACTTCATCGACGTCTATTGCCGCACCGGCTTCTTCGATCTCATGCGGCTGCCCGGCGTGCCCGGCATGGAAGCGGCAGGTGTCATCGAGGCTGTCGGCGCGGCGATCTCCGGCCTGTCGGTCGGCGATCGGGTGGCCTATGCCTGCCCGCCTGTCGGCGCCTATGCCGAGCGCCGCAACGTGACGGCCGACCTGTTGGTGCGCCTGTCGGACGACATACCGGACGAAGCCGCCGCCGCGAGCCTGCTCAAGGGCGTGTCGGCCAGCTTCCTGCTGCATGACGTCCATGCCGTTCGGCCGGGCGAGGTCGTGCTCATCCACGCCGCCGCCGGCGGCATCGGCCAATTGCTGGTGCAATGGGCGCGCCATCTCGGCGCCACCGTGATTGCAACCGTGTCGAGCGACGACAAGGCGCGCATCGTCGAGCGGCTCGGCGCGCACCATGTCATCGTCTACTCCCGGGAGGATTTCAGCGAGGCGGTCATTCGGCTGACCGCCGGCGCAGGCGCCAACGTCATCTACGACGCCGTCGGCGCCGATACTTTCGCCGGCTCGCTCGCTGCCCTTGCCGTGCGCGGTCATCTCGTCAGCTTCGGCCAGGCGTCGGGTCCGGTCGGCAGTTGGGACATCGACCGCCTGGCCTCGAAGTCGATCACCGTTTCGCGGCCCAATTATGCGCATTACACCGATACGCCCGAGAAGCTCGCGCCGCATGTCGACCGCTTCTTTACGGCCTTTCGCCAGCGCGCCGTCAGGGTCGGGCAGCCCGCGGCCTATGGCCTGGCCAATGCCGCGGACGCCCACCGGGACCTGGAAGCCCGCAGGACCAGCGGGGCGATCGTTCTGGTGCCGTAGCCACCACCAGCCGGGCCGCTCGTGCGCTCGTCAGAGCGATGCGAAGCTGTTGACGCCGGTGCGCATCGGGTTTTCCGATTTCCACTTTTCGAGCGGGTTCTCCGCTTTCCATTCGGCGGCATAAGCGCCGAGCGTGGTGAAATGCACGCCCGCGCAGGCTTTCATGCGCTGGATCAGCCGGTCGAGCATCATGATGCGGTGGCCGCGGCCGATGAATTCGGGATGCATGGTGAGCGTGTAGATGCCGCCCTTGCAGTTCTGAAGCGCGTACTGGAAGTCATCCCACCAGATTTCCTCGATGTCGCGCGGATTGGAATAGCCCTGGTTCCAGCCGGCGACGACCTCGAAGGCCGGGTAGTCGTCCAACCCCCAGGTTACCGGAAGCTCGACGAGTTCGGTCACCGGGCCGAAGGTGTATGGCTCGTCAAGGCCCCACTTGTCGTGCTTGCGCAGATAGTAGGGGTGGAAATCATGCGCCATGCAGCTTGAGTCATAGAGGAAGCCGAACTCTTCCAGAAGCTCGACGGTGTTCTCGCTGAAATCCCAGGCGGGCGAACGGTAGCCGGCCGGACTGATGTCGAGCTTCCTGTAGGCGGCGAGGCCGTTCTCGATGATGCGGCGCTCATTGTCCCTGTCGAACTTCGCCGGGTTCTCATGCACCCAGCCGTGATGGCCGAATTCGTGGCCGTCGTCGCGGATCGCCCGGACGAGGTCGGGAAAAGCGAGAATGTTGTGGCCGGGAATGCAGAAGGTTCCGGGAATGTCGTGCTTCTTCAGGAGGGATAGCACACGCGGCGTCGCCACGACCGTGAATTCGCCGCGCGACACCATGGATGGATTGCGGCTTTCCATGGTCCCGATCCACGCCGAAGGGCCGTCGACGTCGAAAGTGAGGGCCACCGAGAGGTCGTGTTTCATGGCTTTGCAGCTCCCGGACAGAAATGTTGAATTTTTGATATTTTGATGCAAGCTATGGAAATATGTAAAAAATTCAAGGCTGCTTTTTTCGAGGAGTTCCGAGATGCGATTCAAGGACAAGCGCGCCGTCGTCACCGGCGCGGCGAGCGGATTGGGCCTGGCCACGGCGCAGCGGCTTCGCGCCGAGGGCGCCGACGTGCTCTCCGTCGATCGCAATGCCGATCTGGTCGACGCCATGGCCGCGCCCAGGCTGCTGATCGACATCGCATCGAAGGAAGCGCCGGAAGCGATCGTGCGGACGGCGATGGACACGCTCGGCGGCATCGACTTCCTCATCAACAATGCCGGCCTCGGCCGTCTCATCACGCTTGAGGAGAGCGACGACGACTATATCGACGACACCATGGCCATCAATCTGCGCGCCACGATCCGCCTCACGCGCGAGGCGCTGCGCGTGATCAGCCGGCCGGGCGGCTCGATCGTCAACATCGCGTCGATCTTCGGCGAGGCTGGCTTCCCGCGCTCGGTGATCTACGGCACGACCAAGGGCGCGATCGCGCAGTTCACCCGCAACGTGGCGGCGGACGTTACCCAGCATGGCGTCCGCGTCAACGCGATCGCGCCGGGGCTCATCGAAACGCCGAGCAACCGCGAATTCGTCCAGAACGATGCCTGGTACAAGCGCAACATGATCGACACCATCCCGGCCCGCCGCAGCGGCCAGCCGCCGGAGATCGCTTCGGTCGTCGCCTTCCTCTGCTCGGACGATGCGTCCTATGTCAGCGGCCAGGTGCTGGCCGTCGACGGCGGCTGGCTCGGCACGCGCGGGATCTACGCATGAGCGGCGAGCTTGACGGCCGCGTCGCCATCGTCACCGGCGCCGCCGGCGGCATGGGCGGCGCGATAACCCAGGCGTATCTTGCGGCCGGATGCCGCGTCGTAGCCACCGACCTGAAGCCGCACCAGCTTCCCGAAGCCGGCGGCGCCCTGTCGTGCCTGGCGCATGACGCATCGAGCGAAAGCGACTGGCGCAGCGCCGTCGCTGAAGCGGTCGGCCGTTTCGGGCGGATCGATATCCTGGTCAACAATGCCGCCTATTTCGAGCCGGCGCCCTTCATCGACACGTCGGCGGACGACATGGATGCGCATTACCGGGTGAACCAACGCGGGGTGCTGATCGGCATGCAGTCGGTCCTGCCCGCCATGCGCGCCGCGGAGCGCGGAACGATCATCAACATCTGCTCGGTGGCTGCGCTCAGCGGCTCGACGGGGGCCTTCGCCTACATGTCGACCAAATGGGCGATCCGCGGCATGAGCCGGGCGGCCGCGCGTGAACTCGCCCCGTTCGCCATCCGCGTGAACGCCATCATGCCGGGCCTGATCGACACGGCGATGATGGCGCGCAACCCGCCGGAGCGGAATGCCGGCATCATCGGCGCCATCCCCGCCGGCCGCGCGGGACGATGCGCGGAAGTCGCCGAGGCGGCACTTTATCTGGCGAGCGACCGCTCCGCCTATCTGACTGGCTCCGAGATCGTCGTCGACGGGGGCCTCTCCGCATGACGATACGGGAGCGCCTGACGGCTGAGGATTTCGTCTTCACCAATTCGGAAAAGAAGGTCGTCCGCGAGCTCCTGAACAACTATCCTTCCGCCGCGCTGGTCTCGGCATCGCATCTCGCGCGCTGCGCCGGGGTCAGCGATCCGACGGTGGCGCGGCTCGCCAACAAGCTGGGCTATGAGCGCTTCGCCGACATGCAGCAGGCGCTGCTCGACGAGGTGGCGTCCCACCTCAATTCGCCGATGACGATGCTGTCTTCGTCGAGCAGGTCGCTCGGCAGCGGCGAGCTGTGGCAAGACTACCTGCAGGCCGTCACACGCGACCTGAGCGTCATGGGACAGGAAATCCTGCCGGCCCAGTTCGCCGATGCGGTCGACATGATCAGCGACCCCAAGCTGCGCTTGAGCTGCCTTGGCGGCCGCGTCAGCGGCTTTCTCGCAGCGATGCTGCAATGGCATCTGCAGCAGATCCGGCCCGGCGTCCACTTGTTGACCCACGATCGATCGCAACTCGCGGACAGGCTCGTGGATTTCGGCAAGCGCGACCTTCTGGTCGTCTTCGACATCAGGCGCTACGAGGTCGACGTCGTGCAGTTTGCCGAAGCCGCCGCGGCGCGCGGCGCGCGGATTATCCTCTTCACCGATCGCTGGCGGTCTCCCATCGCGCAATGGGCAACGATCGTCTTCTCGGCGCCGGTCGAGACCGTGTCGCCCTTCGACACGATGACGCCGTCGCTCGCACTCATGGAAGCGTTGATCGCGGCCGTTGCCCGCAAGCACGGCGATTCATTCGCCAAGCGGATGGAGCGCATCGAAGCCGCCCGCGCGCCCTACAACATCACCGTGGATCAGAAGCCGCTTGCGGCCGCCGCGCCGAACCGCCGCGGCCGCAAGCCAAGAGGGATTCAGTAGACCGCTTCATAGGCCTTGCATTGCTCGAGCACGCTGCGGTCGCCGAGGAACTTCAGTTCGCCGAGCTTGTGGTCACGGTAGACCTCGCAGAAGCCGGCGGGGAACCAGCCGCGCACCGTCTCGTTGGCCATCATCCGCTCGATCGCCTCACTGAGCGATTGCGGCAGCCGCGTGAAGCCGCGGGCGGCGAGCGCCGCTGGATCGAGCAGCGAGAGGTCTTCCTGCGTCGCCCGCGGCGCCTCGAGCTTTTCCACGATGCCCTGCACGCCGGCATGAACGATCGCCGCGAGCGCCAGATGCGGCGACGCGGCGGCGTCGGCCGCGCGGAATTCGATGTTGTACTGCCTGGCCACGCCCTCCGGGTCACGCGCGGTGGTCGGACATATCCGCACCGACGCTTCCCGATCGCGGACACCGAGATTGTTGAAGGCCGCGCTCCAGCGATGCGGCGTCAGCCTGAGATAGGAAACCGACGACGGCGCCGTGAAGGCGACGATGCTGTCGAGATATTTCAGTACGCCCGCGACAAACGCTTGCGTGATCGCGGACATGCCGTGCGGACCATTCTCGTCATAGGTCGCGGGACGGCCGCTGGAGTCCTCGAAGCTGAGATGGATATGGACGCCATTGCCGACGCCGTCGGGATGGCGGATCGGAGTGAAGCTCGCCTCGTCGTCGAAGCGCCGCGCGGTGGCGCGGACCATCTCGCGCAGGACAAGGCCGGCATCGGCCACGCGCACGCCGCGCTCCGGGCTGATCGTCACCTCGTATTGGCCGACGCCGTATTCCTTCATGACCGTGTCCGGCTTCAGGCCGGCCGTCTTGATCGCTGCCATCAGCGTCGCCGCGAATGCCGCCCGGTTGCGATAGCCCTCCATCGAATAGGCGCCGCCGCCTTCGCCGGCCTTGAGATGGAACTCGTGTTCGAAGGCGCCGACCAGCCGGACACCCGCGACATCTTCCAGCTTCTTCAGCGCCGATTTCAGGATGGAGCGCGTGCAGCACTCCCAGGGAGCGCCTTCGAGGGTCAGGATGTCGCCGAGCATGAAGTCCTCGGCGGGGCTGCCATCCTCGAAATCAACCGTCACGCGGCTGTCCCGGTCGGGCACCAGCAGGAGATCGCCGAGCGAACCATACGGGCTTTCGGCAATGGCATCGAAGCAGGTGATCTGCACGTTGGTGGGCGTCCAGCCCACGCCGCGCCCTGCCCGCTTCTCGATGAGATCGAGAGGAAATGCCTTGCCCCGAACGCGCCCCGAAACGTCGCATGTGGCGACGAAGAGCAGGGGTTCCCTTATCATTTTGTCGGCTTCCTTTCCTTGTCCAGCCGCAAGGCGTCCCAGGCGCGGATGCGGCTGCTTGTGGAATTCCAATCGCGTTCGGAAATGTGGGTGATCATGGCGTCCACGGTGACCATGGCGGCGATGTAGGTGTCCCATGCCGTTCCATTGTCGATCGCGAGCGCGATGACCTCGGTCGCCTCGCTGGAGACCGGCGACAACCATTTGTCGGTGAAGAGCAGCACTTCGATGCCGCTCGCCTGCTTGGCCGTGCGCACGAGTTGCTCGAGGCGCGGCTGGTAGCGGCGAAAATCGAACACAACGAAGACGTCGCGCGCCTTCATCCGCAAGATGTATTCGGGCCAGACTTCCGGATCGGGCGGGATATGAAAGACGTCGCGCCGGATCTGGCGCAGATGGCGCGAGAAATGCTGGGCCATGGGGTCGCTGATGCGGCCGCCGATCAGATAGATGGCCCGCCTTTCATCCGCCACCATGCCGCAGATGCGCTCGAACTGCACTTGCGTCAGCGTTGCGGGAAGCGCGCGCACAATCTGGCTCGCGCGTTCGACATAGGCCTCGAGGAAGTTCGCGCCGTGCGAGCTTTTGCTGTGCAGCTCGACCGGCGAGCGATGCCACTCCTTGAGCTCGCCGATCAGCTTGTGCTGGAAATCCTGGTAGCCCTGGCAGCCCAGCTTGGCAACGAAGCGCGTGATCGAGGGCGCCGACACGCCCGTCTTGTCGGCGAGCGTCTGGATCGTCTGCAGCCCGGCAAACGGATAGTCGGCCAACAGCGTCGAGGCCAGCTTGCGCTCAGCCGGCGTCAGCGCGCTCTCAAGCTCTTCGATCTGTGCCCTGAGTTCCATTCCCGCCTTCCTCCCATGCAGAAAAAAATTAGTCAATTGTCATTTTGGATTTGACATTGATGAAAAACTTTCATCATCCTGACCCCAACGAAGAAGGCATCATGAATATTTCCAATCAACCCCAATCGGCGCTCCTCGCCGCATCCGATCCCGCGCCCGTGGAGATCGTCAATCCCGCCGGCAGCGGCGATGTGCTCCTCGTCTGCGAACATGCCGGCCGCGAGATCCCATCCTCCCTGGGCGACCTCGGCATCGCGGCGAGCGAGATGGACAGGCATATCGCCTACGACATCGGCGCGCGCGATCTTGCCTTGATGCTCTCCGAACGCCTCGACGCGCCCCTCGTCGCGCAGCGATACAGCCGGCTGGTCATCGATTGCAACAGGCCGACGGAGGCCGACGACTCCATCCCGCCGGTCAGCGACGGCACCGAAATACCGGCCAACAGGAAGCTCGACGCCCGGCAGCGCGCGCAGCGGGCGACGGAGATTTTCGAGCCGTTCGACCGCGCGCTGGCGGGGGCGATCCGGGACCGCAGGCCGAAGGCCATCTTCGCGATCCACAGCTTCAATCCGGTGCTGCGGGGCGTGTCGAGGCCGTGGGATATCGGCTTCCTCTACAGGAAGGACGCGCGGACGTCCCCGGCGCTCAAACGATATCTGCTCGCGGCGGCGCCGGACCTTTCGATCGGCATGCAGGAGCCTTACGCGATCAGCGATCAATCCGATTGGTTCGTACCGGTGCATGGCGAGCGCAACGGCATCGCCCACAGCCTGATCGAGGTACGCAACGACCACATTTCGCACCCTGAAGGCGTGGCGCGCTTCGCCGGCCTTCTCGCGGGCGCGATCGGCGATTTCATGCAGAAGGGCGACTAAGGAATGGAACTGACACGCAACGTTCCGCTGGTGCCGGAACAATCCTGCATCCTGTTCATCGATGTGCAGAATTTCTCGGCGCATCGCGACGGCGGCGAGTTCAAGGACCTCGGCAAGGCCGAGTTCGAGGAAAAGTACGGCTGGTTCTTCAAGCGCATCCAGAGCGAAACCATCCCGAACATGAAGCGTCTGCTGGATGCCTTCCGCGCCGGCGGGATCGAGGTCATGCACACGACGATCGAAAGCCTGACCAAGGACGGCCGCGACCGCAGCCTGGATTACAAGATCACCGGCTTCCATGTGCCGAAAGGATCCTGGGACGGCAAGGTCATCGACGAACTGGCGCCCGCGGACGACGAGATCTGCCTTCCCAAGACGTCCTCCTCGGTCTTCGTCTCCACGCATATCGACTACATCCTGCGCAATCTCGGCGTGCGCCAGCTCGTGATATCCGGGCTCCTGACCGACCAGTGCGTGGAAAGCGCGGTCCGCGACGCCTGCGACCTTGGATATCTCGTCACCCAGGTGACCGATGCCTGCGCGACTTATTCGCAGGAGCGCCACGACAATTCGCTGCGCACCATCAAGGGCTATTGCCGCCAGGTGACCACCGATCAGCTTCTCGATGAATTGAAAGGGCTCGCGAAATGAGCGACACGATTTCCGCCGTCTGGAAGGCCGTGGAAGAGGACCGGGACTATGTCGTCGGGCTGACCCGGGACATCGTGCGGATACCATCCGTCAATCCGAAGTTTCAGGCCGATCCCGCCATCAACCGCGAGGCCGACGTACAGACCCGTCTCGCCGGCGAACTGGAAGCGCTGGGCTTCGGCGTCGATCGTTGGGACGTATTTCCGGACCGGCCCAACCTGACGGGCGAATGGGCGGGCAGCGACGAGAAGAGCCTTATCCTCTGCGGCCATGTCGACGTCGTGCCGGTGGGCGATCAGTCGAAGTGGAACTGCGATCCCTTCGGCGGCGACATCAAGGATGGCCGCATCTGGGGCCGCGGCGCTGTCGACATGAAGGCCGGCGTCGCCGCCTGCGTGGCGGCGGCCCGCGCGGTCCGCAAGGCGGGCGTCAAGCTCGACGGCCGGCTTGCCATCCACACCGTGGTTGACGAAGAGGCCGGCGGCTTCGGGGCGATGGACCTCGTCAAGCGCTCGCGCCTGGCGAAAAGCGCCATCATCGCCGAGCCGACCTGGGGCAACATCGTGCCGGCCGAAGGCGGACTGACCTGGGTGCGCGTGACGATTTTCGGGCGGCAAGCCCATTCGGGCTGGCGCTTCAATTCGATCTGGCCGCAGCCGCATGTCGAGGGCCGTCTCACACCCGGCGTGAACGCGATCGAGCTCGCTGCGCGATTCCTCGCGGCGTTGCGTGAATTCGAGGCATCGCGTTGCCGCGACAACTGGCATCCGTTGCTGCCTGCCGGTCTTCCAGGCATCAATCCCGGCGTCATCCGCGGCGGTGCCGGCCTGGGGCCTGACGGCACGCCGGCGATCATGACCAATCCCGCCATCATTCCCGACATCGTCACCATCGATCTCGACTACAAATTCATGCCGCAGGAGAAATTCGAGGACGTGAAGGCGGAGTTCGAAAACTTCGTCCACCACTTCGCCGCCTCCGACGCCTGGATGCGGGATCATCCGCCAGCGATCGAGTGGGACCTCTTCGGCCTCAACTTTCCGCCGATGAACACGCCGGTCGACGCACCGATCGTGCAATCGCTCAACAGGCGCGCCACGCAGGCGCAGGCCAAGGCGCCCGTGATCAAGGGTTTCGAAGCTGTCACCGACGCCGCGCATTACGCCGGCGCCGGCGTGGTGCCGGTGATCTACGGACCGGCCGGCGACGGCTTCCACGGCGACAACGAATGCGTGGAGATCGACAGCCTGATCGAGACCACGAAGGTCATCGCCGCGGCCATCATCGACACATGCGGCACCGCCTGAACAGACCGGCCAAAAATCCAACAAAGCAAAATCAAGGGTAACGAAATGATCACCAGACGCGTTCTTATGGGAGCAGTATCGGCCGTGGCGCTCTTTTCCACGTCCGCTTTCGCCTATGGAGACACCGTCAAGCTCGGCGTGCTCGCGCCGCTCACCGGCCCGGCCGCCGCCGACGGACAGGAAATGGTCAACGGCGCCAAGCTTGCCGTCGACGAGCTGAATGCCGCCGGCGGTATCGCCGGCCACACTTTCGAGGTCGTCGTGGCCGATGTCGGCGACGGCAATCCCGACAAGGTCGCGACGGCGGTCGAGCGGCTGCTCGGCGACCACGACATGGGCGGCGTGTTCACCAACTATGCCTCGAGCACCAATTTCGAGATCGAGATGATGGCCGAGCAGGACATGGTCTACATGATCGCCGCCAACTCGCAGCAGACCCACGACATCATCGCGCCGAACCCCGAGAACTTCCCCACCGTATGGTCGCTGACCCCGTCCTATGACGGCTACAACACCGAGATCGTCCCGGTGATCAAGGAGCTGTCGGAGACGGGCAAGATCAAGCTGCCCAACAAGAAGGTCGCGATCATCTCGTCCGACAACCCTTATTCCAAGGGTATCGCGGAAGGCATGGCCAAGGCCTTTGGAGCCGACGGCTGGGAAATCACGCAG
This sequence comes from Mesorhizobium sp. M2C.T.Ca.TU.002.02.1.1, assembly GCF_003997225.1. Classification (NCBI taxonomy): domain Bacteria; kingdom Pseudomonadati; phylum Pseudomonadota; class Alphaproteobacteria; order Hyphomicrobiales; family Phyllobacteriaceae; genus Mesorhizobium; species Mesorhizobium sp. M2C.T.Ca.TU.002.02.1.1. Next base: position 1,848 of record NZ_RZTO01000024.1, on the reverse strand, counting down.
AACGATCTCGTGCCGTTCGGCGAAGTCAGCGACTGGCGCGCCTTCCTGGGCAAGGTGCGCAAGGACCCGCCGGCGCTGCTGATCAACACCGACTATCTGTCGGCCAATGCCGCGACCTTCATGACCCAGTTCATGGAGAATCCGACCGACAGCCTCGTCTTCATCCAGTACGCGCCGTCGGTTCCCGAATTCCTGAAGCTGACCAAGGAGAAGTCGTCCGGCGTGGTCTACAACATGCTGGGCGGCCTGCTTTTGTCGCCGAAAAATCCGCGCGCGCAGGAAGTGCTCGACAAGTACAAGGCGAAGTACAACATCGAATCCGGCGGCGCGGGCGCGCTGACCTACGAAGAGGTCATGATCTACGCCGACGCGCTGGCCAAGGTCGGCGACCCGACCAAGCGCAAGGAAGTCGGCGAACAGATCGGCAAGACCGACAAGCAGACCTCGATCGGGCGCATCACCTTCGACCCGGCGACGCATCTGTCGGTGCAGAACACCGACGGCGTTCCGCTGCAGTTCTACCAGATCCAGGACGGCAAGCGCGTCCTCTTCTATCCAGGCAAATATGCGACCGGCGACTTCGTCCAGCCGGCCTGGATGAAGTGACACGGTCCGATGAACGACACGATCCTTGAGGTCGTCGACGCCAGCAAGCACTTCGCCGGGTTGAAGGCCGTCAACGGCGTGAGCTTCGGCGTCACGCGCGGCGAGATCCTGGGCATTGCCGGCCCGAACGGCTCGGGCAAGAGCACGCTCTTCAATCTCATCACCGGCGTGCCCTTCGGCCCGACCTCCGGCGAGATACGCTTCCAGGGCCAGCGGATAGACCGCTGGCCCGCCCATCGCATCGCCCGTGCCGGGCTTGCCCGCACGTTCCAGAAGGATGCGGAATTTCCGGACCTGACGGCCGACGAGACATTGCTGGTCTGCGGCACCTACAACGGCCAGCTCGGCCGCGTCGCGGCGCGGACGCGTTCCGACGAGGTGCTCGGTCTCGTGGGGTTTGCCGACACGCGGCGCGGCATCCCCTCACGCAACCTGTCGGTCTATGAAAAGAAGCAGCTGATGATCGCCTCGGGGCTGATGTCGCGCCCGGCCGTGCTGATGCTCGACGAGCCAGCGTCCGGCCTCACCAAGCCCGAGATCGAGAGCCTGGACAGGCTGCTCGTCGCGGTCAACGCCTCCGGCGTGACCGTGCTCTTGATCGAACATGTTCTCAGCCTGCTGCTTTCGATCTCCCGGCGGCTCATCGTCCTCAACCAGGGTTCGGTCCTGGCCGAAGGCAACCCGGCCGAGGTCGTCCGCAACGAGGCGGTGATCACCGCCTACCTCGGAGGGCGCAAGCAATGATGCCCCTCCTCGACGTCAAGGACGTGCAGGCCGGTTATGGCGACATGCGCGTGCTGCACGGTCTTTCGCTGCACATCGGACCGCAGGAATCGATCGGGCTCTTCGGCCCCAACGGCCATGGCAAGACGACCTTGCTCAAGACCATTTCCAGCCTTGTGCGGCCCACGGCAGGTTCGATCACCTTCGACGGCACCGACATCACCGGCCGCAAGCCGCCGGCCATCGTCGAGGCCGGCCTGATCCACGCGCCGCAGGGCAACACGCTGTTCGGCAACATGCGCATCGCCGAGACGCTCGAACTGGCCGCCTTCAGCAAGCGGGCAAGCAACGGCGCCGAGAAGCGGCTCGATGAAGTCTACGCCCTCTTCCCGCGCCTGGCCGAGCGCAAGACGCAGCTCGCCAAGACCTTGTCGGGCGGCGAGCGGCAGATGCTGTCGATCGGCTGCGCGCTGATGTGCGCGCCGCGCCTTCTGATGCTGGACGAGCCGACGCTCGGCC
>NZ_RZTO01000249.1:0-7533 GCF_003997225.1 Mesorhizobium sp. M2C.T.Ca.TU.002.02.1.1 | reverse complement strand
GCCGGGCCTCGACGAGATAGACCAGCTTCTGCCGGTTTTCGAGCGAGTAGATCACCGGCGGCGTGAATTCCGGATCGGGCGAGACATAGCTGACGCGCGCCTTCAGCCCGGCCCCGCAGCCGTCGCAATGGACGTTGAGCTCGGTGCCGACCTTGACCGACGAAAACGCGCTTTCCGGCACATAGACGCTGAGCTTCACGGCGCCGTCCGGCAGCATCGAGATCACCGGCGAGGTCGGTCCGGCGGTGTCGCCGGGATTGCGGATGACGTCGTTGATGCGGCCGGGCGACGGTGCCGTCAGCACCCGCTTCGACAGCCGCCACTCGGCCTGCCGCAAGCTCGACTGCGCCTGCTTGACCTGGTTGTCGGCGGCCTTGATGGTCTCGGGCCGCGCCGGCAGATTGCCGACGGCGAGATTGGCCTCCGCCTGGCCGACCTGAGCATTGGCGGTTTCCAGTGAGGCCGAGGCGGTGTCGTAATCGGCCTGGGTGCCGGTGCCGCGCTTATAGAGGTCGCTGGCGCGGTCATATTTGCGCTTGGCGTCGGCGGCCTGGGCTTTGGCCATGTCGACCTCGGCCTTGAGCACGGCGATCTCCTCGGGACGCTTGCCGACCTGCAGGTCGGCAAGCTGCGCCTGGGCCTGCGCCAGCGCGGCCTGGGCCTGCGCCACCTCGATCCTGGCGTCGGCGTCTTCCAGCGTCGCCACCGCCGTGCCGGTCTCGACGCGGTCGCCCCGCCTGACCGTCACCGTCGCCACCTGGGCCACTTCGATCGGCGCCATCAGCACATATTCGCCCTCGACATAGCCGACAGCCAAGGGCGCGGCCGGCGCGCAGGCGCCGAACAGCTGGGCCGCGAGCGGCAGCGAACAGAGAAAGCTCATGATTTGCCCTTCTTGCCGGCGCGTGCATCGCGTGACGCCAGCATTGCCCTGAGATTGCCGGTCGTGGCCGCCACCACCTTGGCGGCCTCCTCATTGCCGATCTCGCGCCAGCCCATGCGGCGCATCACCGCCTCGCGGCCGATGCGGAAATAGATGACCTGGCCGATCACGGTGAAGACGGTGAGCTTGGTCGCCTCGCTCTCGGCCGGCTCGCCGGTCGCCTGCTCCCAGATCTGGCACAGCCGCCGGTGTGTCGGCTCGAACACGCCGGCATAGATGCGGTCGAGCGCGGCAGTCGGATGCGAGAGCTCGCGGAGTACGAATTGTACGATCTCGCCGGCCTGCGGGCTGGCCACGACGAAACCCACCATCCGCTCGAGGGCGGCGAAAAGCTGGGCCCGTGCGGCTTCGGGGGTTGCCGGGGCGACCGCCTGGCTTGCGCCCAGCGCCTGGCCGGCGATGCCCTGGATGGTTTCGACGATAAAGTCGGCGGCGGCGGCGCGCAGGCCCTCCTTGCCGCCGAAATGATAGGCGATCGAGCCGATATTGGCCTTGGCTTCCGCCGCGACCTCGCGCGTCGAGGTACCGTCGAAACCCTGCCGTCCGAACAGTTTGAGCGCCGCGTGCACCAACGCCATTCGCGTCTGCTCGGCGGTGGTCGCTTCGCGCTGTTGCCTTTTTGGATCCGGTTGCCTTTTCATATCAGAAACTTTAATCAATCGATTGATTAAAGTCAAATTTGACCTCTGAGTCGGCTTGCCTTCTCGACCCTCACAGGCTTTAGTGCGCGGCCATGGGCAAGGAAGTCGAGCGTAAGTTCCTGGTCTCCAGTCCGGCATGGCGCGACAAGGTCGAGGCGGAGATCCGCATTCGCCAGTTCTATGTCGCCGCCCAGCCCGGCCGCACGGTGCGTGTGCGCATCAGCGACGGGCGTTCCGCCAAGCTGACGCTGAAGTTCGGCGACAGGGCGCGCGAGCGCGACGAATTCGAATATTCCATCCCGCTTGCCGAAGCCCAGGAACTGATGGCCTTTGCCATCGGACGTGTCATCGAGAAGACACGCCACCATGTTAGACACCGCGGCTATCTCTATGAAGTCGATGTTTTCGGCGGAAAGCTCGCGGGGTTGGTGATCGCGGAGTTGGAGACGCCGGAGGACGTATCTGACGAAATGCTGCCCGACTGGCTCGGTCGCGAGGTCACCGGCGAGTCGAGGTTCTACAACGCGTCGCTGGCCCTCGGGGGGATTCCGGAGATCGCCGCATGAGCTTCCGCATCGATCCGCGCCTGCCGCTGACCGGCGAGGTCAGGCGCATATTGGCCGACGAGATCGGCAAGGCAATCGGCCATCTCGAGACGGCTCGCGAGAAGCCGGAGCAGGGGCTGCACAAATGCCGCAAGCGGCTGAAAAGCGTGCGCGCCTTGCTGCGCCTGGTTCGTTCCGGGGACGAACCCTTCTGCCAGACCGAGAACGAATGCTACAAGCAGGTGTCGGCGCTGCTTGCCGGGCCGCGCGAGGCGACTGCCTTGATCGAGACTGTCGACCGCCTGGCTGACGCCTTTCCGGAACAATCCGCGGGCGGCGGTCTGGACGCCGTGCGCGAGCGGCTGGTGCTGCGCCAGCATGAGCTCCATGCCGGTCCCGGCCTCGACGCCGCCATCAACGCGGCCATCGCCGCATGCCACGAAGGCCTGGAGCGCACCGACAGGCTGGCCCTGCCCGATCAGCCGGAACAGGCGGCCGATGTCCTGGCCGAAGGCGCCCGCGCCACCTTGCGCCGCGCGAAGAAGGCGCTGGACAAGGCGGATGCGCGCGGCGAGGCCGACGAGTTTCACGATCTGCGCAAGGCGGCCAAGACGCACTCGATGCACCTGTCCTTGCTTGGCCGCTTGTGGCCGACGCCGATCAAGGCGCGCCGCAAGGCGGTCGACAAGCTCGGCGAGCAGCTCGGCGAATTGCACGACGTCTTCGTCATGCGCGCCTTGCTCGACGCCGAAGGCGAGCCGCTCGGCCCCGACGACGAGACGAAGCTTCTGCGCAAGCTCTTGAAGCGCTCCGAAAAGAGCCTGACCAAGGCCTGTCTTGCCGATGCCGCCGAGCTGTTCGGCGACAGCCCCAAGCGCTCGGCCAAGAGGCTCGCCCGCAAGGCGCGCGGCGATCTCGCCGGACCCCAGGAAGAAGCGAAAGCGGCGTGACGCCAGCCTTACCTTCTCCCCTTGGAGAGAAGGAGACGCCAAGCTACGCCGGCAGCGCCCGTCTTTCCTTCGCCGGCCGTGCCCCCGCATCGCGCGGGTGCGGCCCGATCGGCATGATCGCCGGAAACGGCGTTGCGCCGAAGGCAAAGGTCCATTTGTAGCCGACCAACTGATCCTCGGGCGTGGTGTGCTGGTCGTGATGCGCAAGCAGCCTGGCGCGTTCGGCGAGGTCGTCGGCCTCGCGCCGCAGCATCTCCGCGGTCTGCGGCCGCATCCGCCTGGAGAAGCTGATGAAGGTCGCGCCCTCTTCCATATGGCCGAGCGCCCAGCCGACAAAATTCTTGTTGGTCATCTCGAAATGCGGCTTCAGCGGCCCCTCGAAATCCCACTGGATCGGCGTGTCGACCAGCAGCCTTGCCGACAGGCCGCGCCCCAGCGCCACAAGGCCCAGCTCCTCGAGGTCGCGCAGATAGAGGAACATCGAGGCTTCGCTCAAGCCTTGCGAGCGCATGATGCCTTCGGCCGTGAATTTTTCCGACAGCATGATGAAGACGAAGAGCAGCGCCGGCCGCGCCGCCAGCCTGCGTTCGATCTCCGGCGCGACGCGGTTGGCCGGACCCGGCCCGCGGTTCATCGCGCCGAGCACGTTCTCCAGCTCGACATCGGCCGCGACGCAGATCTCCATCAGCCGGTCGAGCTTGCAGTTCTTCTCATGGAAGATGCGCTTCACCGTCGGCTCGGAAACACCCATGCGCTCGGCGAGCGTCCGGTAGGTCAGGCCCTTGGCCTTCAGCGTCCGTTTCAGCGCCTCGAAGATCGGACCGTTCATGGAATGCGCCTCGTTCGTGCGATTTGGTATCGAAGACTGATACTAGCCCTGTTCCGACTTCCAAGAAAGTATCGGAAATCCTAGCTCTCCGCCGTCGTCACGGGAGAGCACCCATGAACCACCTCATCGCTTCGACAGCCTTCGCCGCCATTGCATTCGTGTCCACCGCGCAGGCCGGCGAGCTCTGGCGCGCCACCGGCTTCGAGCAGCCGGAGTCGGCGCTTGTCGATGCCGCCCATAACCGCATCGTCGTCTCGAACATCGTCGGCAATCCCGGCGCGGCGGACGGCAATGGCTATCTGTCGCTGCTGTCGATGGACGGCAAGGTCCTCGCCCGCCACTGGGTGGACGGCATGGACGCGCCCAAGGGCATGGCGATTTCCGCAGATAGGCTCTACGCCGCCGACATCACCAAGGTGCGCGTCGTCGATCTTGCCAGCGGCAGACTGGTCGAGACCATCGATGTGCCCGGCGCCGTGTTCCTCAACGACATGACTGAGGACAGTGCCGGCAAGCTCTATGTCAGCGACATGCTGGCCGACACGATCTACCGCATCGACGGCGACAGGCCGGAGCCGTTCGTCAAGGACCCGCTGCTCGCCTCGCCGAACGGCGTCTTCGCCGATGATGGCAGGCTGATCGTCGCCTCCTGGGGCAAGGGCATCAACAAGACCGATTTCAGCACCGCCGAGCCCGGCGGCCTGCTGTCGGTCGACCTTGCCACGAAGAAGGTCACGCCGCTGCCGGGCGCTCAAAACTTCGCCGACCTCGACGGCGTCATCGCCATGGGCGACACCATCTACGCCACCGCCTACATGACCGGCACGCTCTACAGCTACAAGCCCGGCCGCGCGCCGACGGCCGTGGCGCAGTTCAAGCCGGGCAGCGCCGATATAGGCACGGACGGTGAAAAGATCTTCGTGCCGCTGATGGGCGAAGGCGAGGTCGTGGCGCTGTCGCTGGATTGATAGGCGCGCGAGACGATCGCTACTGTGGATTAAGAAGCTCGCGTTCCTTCACACCCCCCTCTGTCCTGCCAGCGTTTCGGATCTCTGCAACGCGGCAGCGTTATGACCTATTTTCGAAGTGAGTCTCTCACTCCGGCGTCGCCCGTCCGATCCCTGCCAGCTTGTCCGGATTGCGCACGGTATAGACCGCGGCGATGCTGCCCTCAGCGTCGAGAGCGAAGCTGAACGTCTGGACGACGACGCCGGCGACCGACACCACCAGTCCCGGCCCGCCATTGATGCCTGCCAGCCGGATCACGGTATGGTCAGGATCCGGATTCTTGCGCGCCGCGCCGACGAGGAATTTCGCCACGCGGTCGCGGCCGACCAGAACGTTGAGCGCCGCCGCCACCTTGCCGCCGCCATCGGCTATGAATTCCACGTCCTCGGCCAGCAGCCGCTTCAGCGGCTCGATGTCGCCGCTGGCCATGGCCTCTTCGAAGCCGGCGACGTAGCGGGCTATGTCGGTCTCGCGTGCCGGAAAGCGCCGGTTGTCCTGTCTCAGCATCCTGCGGGCCCTGGATGCCATCTGCCGGCAGGCGGCGGGAGATCGCTTCAGCGTCTCGGCCACCTCCTCGAACGGCACCTCGTACAGATCGTGCAGGAAGAGCGCCGCGCGCTCCAGCGGCGACAGGCGCTCCAGCGCCCGCATGACGCTGAACGAGACGTCCAGCGCCGCGTCGCTGGTTTCCGGATCGGCGCTGCCGGCCTGTTCCACGATCGGCTCCGGCAGCCAGGGCCCGACATAGGTCTCGCGCCGCTTCTGCGCCGAGCGCAGCCGGTCGAGGCTGAGATTGGTGACGATGCGCGACAACAGACGCGGCGCGTCCTCGACGCTGTCGGCACCGGAGAAACGCAGCCAGGCATCCTGCACGATGTCCTCGGCCTCGCCGACGGAGCCCAGATAGCGGTAGGCGAGCCGGACCAGCCGCTTGCGCTGGCCGAGATAGGCTTGCAGGCGTTCGCCGCCATCGGGCTGATGCTCAGGCAAATTCCGTCTCCGTGTGACGGTCCGGGCGATTCCTGGCCGCCTCGGCCTTCAGCCATGCCAGCACCGGCATGCAGCTGTTGCCGTGGCCGAGCCCGCGCTTGAACGTCGGATAGAGCTGGCCCGACACCACCGCGGCCGCGAGCCCGGCGATACCCGCCTTGCCCCAGCGCTGCTCGCAGGCATCGAGAATGTCGAGCAGTTCGGGGTCGTTGTCGAGGACGGCGCGCGCATAGCGCTCGGCCAGCACCATGTCGTCCGGCAAGGCGACCGCCGCGCCGTCGAGCAGGGCCTCGATCGCTTCGAGCTCGACGCCTGCCTCCCTCGCCATGGTGATGACGAGCTTCAGGCAGGAGCCGCAATCGGCTCGGCGGGCGGCCGTTATCTTGGCGGCGAAATAGGGAGCGGGCGGCAGCGAGAAACGTTCGTCGGTGAAGGGCGAGATCAATGCCAGCTTCAAGGCGCCGAACTCGTCGGTGTCGACCAGCTCGCGCATGTAGAGGGTGTCGTAGCCATAGCGGCTCTGGAACTTGCGCAGCTGTCGCTTGAGAAGACGTTTGAACATCATATCCTCGCTTCCGCGTTGCCCGGCCGGAGGGCGGCAAGCGGCAGCAGCGCGGGCACGACGATCAACATGATGTCGCGCGCCGCCGCCGCGGGCGTCGTGCCATGCGCCATCCCGACGAGGTGATAGATGGCGTGTCCGCCAAGGAAGATCGTGGCGGACGCGATCAGCCGGCCGTCATCCGGCCGCCGGCTCGCCATCAGCAGCGCGGCGCCGGCCGCCAGGAAGGCGAGGCCGATGTCGCGGATGAAATGGATGTTGGCCGGCCCGGTTTCCGGGACGCCGGGAACGGCCGAATACCAGATTTCGGGGACCGTCAGCATGACGACGCCATTGGCCGCCTGGTAGATGCCGATGATCACGAGAAGAACGCGCATGAGTGTCACCTCCTGCCGTCATGACGGGATAGCCGGCTGGAGTGTGACAGCAGGCGACGGATTTTTTTCGCCTCGCCGATCGGCATTGGACCGTCATATCGATGGCGCTGCCATCTGGTTTCGCCGCTTGCGCCGCACTATCCGGCTCGTATCCGTCACATGAGCGAAGCCGTGAAGACATCCAGCCTGACCGGCGCCGTTTCGCCGACGATCCCCGTGCTCATATGCGCGCTGGCGATCTTTCTTTTGTCCGGCATGGACGCGGCCATGAAGTCGCTCGCCATCGCGGTCGGCGTCTACAACACGCTGTTGTGGCGCAGCGTGGTTGCCACGTTGGTCGCGGGCGCGGCATGGTCGGCGGGGTCACGTTCGAAGCCCGCCCTTCCGGTGCTGGGCCTGCATGCGCTGCGGGCCGCGATCGTCGGCGTCGTCCTGGTCTTGTTCTTCTGGGGCCTGGCCAGGCTGCCGATCGCCGAGGCGATCGGGTTGAGCTTCGTCGCGCCGCTGTTTGCGCTTTTCCTCGCCGCATTGCTGCTGGGCGAACGCATAAGGCGGCAGGCGGTCTGGGCGTCGCTGGCCGGCATGGCGGGCGTCGCGATCATCCTGGCCGGCCAGCTCGGGGCGGCAAGCCATTCGCAGGATGCCCTGCTCGGCACGGCCGCGGTGCTCGTATCGACAGTGTTCTATG
>NZ_RZTO01000248.1:0-7541 GCF_003997225.1 Mesorhizobium sp. M2C.T.Ca.TU.002.02.1.1 | reverse complement strand
GTGCTGGACGTCATGGTGACGCTCGCCGCCGAAGGCATGACCATGATCTGCGTGACCCATGAAATGGGCTTCGCCCGCCGCGTCGCCGACCGGGTGATCTTCATGGACGGCGGCGAGATCGTCGAGGAAGCGCCGCCGGAGGAATTCTTCACGTCCTCCCGAAACGAGCGCACCCGTCAGTTTTTGTCGCAGGTGCTGGGTCATTGAACGGCATGCCGAGAGATGCGACGTTCCGCGCGCAGCACATCAGCAGGAATTTCAATGACCGATCCTACAGTCGCCTTGCGCGAGATACTCGGACCGAAAGGCTGGCTTTCGGGCGATGATGCCCAACCCTACCAGCGCGATTGGCTCAACCGTTATGGCATCCGGCCCCTGGGCGTCGCCCGCCCCGCGAATACCGCGGAGGTGGCCGCGGTCGTCAAGGCCTGCAGGCAGGCCCGATTGGCAGTCGTGCCGCAAGGCGGCAACACCGGCCTGTGCGGCGGCGCCGTCGCCGACCAGGCCAACGCGGTGATCGTCTCGCTGTCGCGCATGGCGGCAATCGGCGAACCGGACCTGGAGAGCGGGTCTATCCTGGTCGATGCGGGCGTGGTTCTCGCCGGGCTGCATGAGGCGCTGGAACCGCATGGGCTGATGTTCCCGATGCATCTCGGCGCCGAAGGCAGCGCCAGGATCGGTGGCCTGATCGGCACCAATGCCGGCGGCAGTCACGCGTTCCGGTTCGGCATGATGCAGGATCTTGTCCTTGGCCTCGAAGTCGTGATGCCGGACGGCACGGTGTGGGACGGTCTTCGCGCGGTGCAGAAGGACAATGCCGGCTATCAGCTGCGCAAGTTGTTCTGCGGTTCGGAAGGCACGCTCGGCATCGTGACGCGAGCGGTCCTCAGGCTCTATCCCACGCCAAAGCAGCAGGCGAGCGCGCTGCTCGTGATGTCCGACTTCGCGGCGGCCGTTTCGTTCGGCGCCTTCCTGCGCGGCGAGGCCGGCGAATTCCTCGCCGGCCTCGAATTCTTTTCGGATGTCGGCCTGACGCTGGCGCTCAAGCATCTGCCTGACCTTGCCTATCAGCTGGAGACAAGGGGCGACGTCTATCTGCTCGTCGAGATGGCGTCGGGCTCGACACGCGTTCCCCTCGACGAGATCCTGTCCTCGGCGCTGGAATGGGGCATGGAGCAAGGGCTGGTGGTCGATGGCGCGCTGGCCAATTCGGGCGCGCAGCGGGCGCAGTTCTGGCGCCTGCGCGAGGAACAGCCGGAGGGCCAGCGGCTGGAAGGCGAGCAGCTCAAGCACGACATCTCCGTGCCGCCGGGCGCGATCGCGCGCTTCATCGAAGCGGGCGCGAAACGATGCCACGACATTCTTCCGGACGTGCGGATCAACCCGTTCGGCCATCTCGGCGACGGCAACATCCACTACAATCTGTCGCCGCCGGAAGGCCGCGCCGATTTCGACGGCAAGGCCGCAGCGTTCGCCGAGGCGCTGGCCGCTTTAGCCACCGACATGGGCGGTAGCTTTGCCGCCGAGCATGGGCTCGGCCGCGCCAAGATCGTCATGGCTGACCGGAACAGAAGTCCGGTGGAGCGGGAGCTCATGGCACGGCTGAAGGATGCGTTCGATCCGTCGGGCACGATGAACCCCGGTGTTTTGGTGCGGATTTCATAGCAAAGAAAAACTTTCGTATAGATCGCATTTCTTGATTTCGCGCCGGCCGGCCACAGTGCAGGTATAAATCCGAAAGGCAGGCTCGGTCCGCTTGCCGCCGGATTAAGAGGATGTCGAAGCATGGTCCGCAATGGCGGTCGCCTTCTTGTCGAGTGCCTGACCGCCTTGGGCGCGACAAAGAGCTTCGGCGTTCCCGGCGAAAGCTATCTCGCCGTGCTCGACGCGCTGCACGATACCAAGGGCAAACTGGATTATGTGCTTTGCCGCAACGAAGGCGGCGCGGCGTTCATGGCTTCCGCCTATGGCAAGCTGACTGGATCGCCGGGCATCTGCTTCGTGACCCGAGGCCCGGGTGTGACCAATGCCAGCATCGGCGTCCACACCGCCATGCAGGACTCCGCGCCGATGATCCTGTTCGTCGGCCAGGTCGGCACCGACATGAAGGGCCGCGAAGCCTTCCAGGAGATCGACTACCGGGCGGTCTACGGAACCGTCGCAAAATGGGCGGTCGAAATCGACGACGTCGAACGACTTCCCGAGATCGTGGCGCGGGCCTGGACTACGGCCCTGACCGGAAGGCCCGGCCCCGTCGTGGTCGCGCTGCCGGAAGACATGCTGACCACCGCGACCGAAGCCGCGCCGCTCAATGGCCCTGCTTCGATCTTCGAAGCCGCTCCGTCGCAGGATGCCATCGCGGCGGCGCTCGAGATGCTGGCCGCAGCCGAGAGGCCGGTGCTGCTCATGGGCGGCGCCAACTGGACGGCGGACGGACGCGCCGCGCTCCAGGCCTTTGCCGAGGCTTCAGACATCCCCGTCATTGCCGCTTTCCGGTACCAGGATCAGTTCGACAACCATTCCCCGGTCTTCGTCGGCGAGGCCGGCGTCGGCATGGTGGCGCACGTCAAGACATTGATCCGCGATGCGGATGTGATCCTGGCCGTCAATGTCCGCTTCGGCGAGATGACGACGGACGGCTACACGCTGCTCGACGTTCCGGTGCCGCGCCAGAAGCTGATCCATGCGCACGGCTCCGACCGGGAGATCGGCAAGATCTATGTGCCGGCCATCGGCATCCATGCCGGCCCGAATGCTTTCGCCAAGGCGCTGACGCCGGTGAAGGGTGGCTGGGCCGAGTGGCGCGCTGCGGCGCGCAAGGCCTATGAAGGCACGTTCGCCGCGCCGGTGCAGCCCGGCCCGGTCGACATGGTCGCGGTCAGCGCCTGGCTGCGCGAGACCTTGCCGGCCGACGTCATCCTCACCAACGGCGCCGGCAACTTCACGGTATGGCCGAACAAATTCTTCAAGTTCGGACCTAAGGCGCGGCTGCTCGCGCCGCAATCCGGCGCCATGGGCTACGGCCTGCCGGCGGCGATCGCCGCGAAGGTCGCCTATCCGCAGCGCACGGTCGTCTGCTTCGCCGGCGACGGCGACTTCCAGATGAACTGCCAGGAGCTCGGCACCGCCATGCAGGCCGGCGCGCAGCCGATCGTGCTCATCATCAACAACGGCATCTACGGCACGATCCGCGCGCATCAGGAGCGCAACTATCCGGCCCGCGTTTCCGGCACCTCGCTCGAGAACCCCGACTTCGTGGCGCTTGCGAAGGCCTACGGCTTTCACGCCGAGCGCGTCGAGGCAACACAGGATTTCGCAGCGGCATTCGAGCGGGCGCTCAACTCCGCGACCGGCGCGGTCCTCGACATCGCCATCTCGCCCGAAGCGCTCACGCCCCGGCAAACCCTTTCCCAGATGCGCGACGCCGCGCTCGCTTCGCAGAAGGCCAAGGCATGACCTCCAGATCAGACGACATCCGTCTCGGCGCGGACATCGGCGGCACCTTCACCGACATCGCGCTCGATGTCAGGGGAACGATGTTCTCGACCAAGGTGCTGACCAATTATGCGGCGCCCGAGCAGGCGATCCTCGACGGCATCGACGTGGTCATCCGCGATGCCGGCATCTCGGCAGCCGAGATCGGCATCATCATCCACGGCACGACGCTCGCCACCAATGCGCTGATCGAGCGGCGCGGCGCCAGGACCGCGCTCGTCACGACGGAAGGGTTCCGCGACGTGATCGAGATGCGGACGGAAAACCGCTTCGAGCAATATGACCTCAACCTGCAGCTGCCGACGCCGCTGATCCCGCGCGAGGACCGCTTCACGGTCAAGGGCCGCATCGGCGCCGAGGGCCAGGAATTGCAGCCGCTCGACGAAGCCGCGCTCGAGGAGATAGCCGATCGGATCGCCGCCGGCAATTTCGGCTCAGTGGCGATCGGCTTCATCCACGCTTACGCCAACCCCGGCCACGAGCGCCGCGCCCGCAACATCCTCGCCCGCAAGCTCAGCATCCCGATTTCGATCAGCGCCGAAGTCTCGCCGCAGATGCGCGAATTCGAGCGCTTCAACACGGTCTGCGCCAATGCCTATGTGCGGCCGCAGATGGCCGACTACCTCGCCCGCCTGCAGACGCGCCTGAAGGACATGGGCGCCGACTGCCCGGTTTTCATGATCCATTCCGGCGGCGGGTTGATCTCGGTGGAAACCGCTTCGGAATTTCCGGTACGCTTGGTTGAATCCGGCCCAGCGGGCGGCGCCATCTTTGCCGCCGACATCGCCCGGCGCTTCGGACTCGAAAAGGTCGTCTCCTACGACATGGGCGGAACCACCGCCAAGATCTGCCTGATCGAGGATTTTGCGCCGCGCACGGCGCGAACCTTCGAGGTGGCGCGCACCTATCGTTTCTCCAAGGGCTCGGGCATGCCGATCTCCATTCCGGTGATCGAAATGATCGAGATCGGCGCCGGCGGCGGCTCGATCGCTTGGGTCGACGCCATGGGTCGCATCCAGACCGGACCGGAAAGCGCCGGCTCGGAACCCGGCCCGGCCTGCTACGGCCGTGGCGGCAAGCGTCCGGCGATCACCGACGCCGACCTGGTGCTCGGCAAGCTCGATCCCGACAATTTCGCCGGCGGCGCGATCAGGCTCGACACCGCCGCCTCCGAGCAGGCGATCCTGCGCGATGTCGGCGAGCGCCTGTCGCTGAATGCCATGGCGACCGCCTTCGGCATCTGCGAGGTGGTGGATGAGAACATGGCCAACGCCGCGCGCGTCCACGCCGTCGAGAACGGCAAGAACATTTCCGACAATCTGATGATCGCTTTTGGCGGCGCCGCACCGCTGCATGCGGCAAGGCTGTGCGAAAAGCTCGGCATCGACCAGTGCATCGTGCCGCGCGGCGCCGGGGTCGGGTCGGCGATCGGCTTCCTCAAGGCGCCCTTCGGCTACGAAGCGCTGGCGTCGAAGCTGACGCGCCTGTCCCGCTTCAAGGCGGCCGAGGTGAACGCGCTCCTCGCCGACCTCAAAGCCTCCGCCGAAGGCTTTGTCCGCACCGGCGCCAGCGGAAAAATCGTCTGCGAGATCACCGCTTTCATGCGCTATGCAGGCCAGGGTTGGGAGATCCCCGTGCCGCTGGCGGACGAGCCGTTCGGCGACGATGCGGTGGTGAAGCTCAAGGACCTGTTCGAGGAGAACTACCAGCGCTTCTTCGGCCGCGCCATCGAAGGGCTCGACGGGTTGGAGATCGAGATCGTCACCTGGTCGGTGAAGGCGACGGATGTTCGGCCTGCGGTTGCGCGGCATGAGCTAACCATGGGCAAGAAGACGGGTAAGCCGGCAACGACGCGCGAGGTGTTCGACCCGGTCAGTGGCCGGCCGCGCAGCTATGGCATCGTCGAGCGCGACACGCTCTGCGCCGGCGATCGCATTGCGGGACCTGCCGTCATCGTCGAGCGCGAGACATCCACTGTCGTCACCACCAGCTTCGACGCCGTCGTCCAGAGCGACGGCGCGATCCTTCTGATCCGCAAAGGCAGCCGCGCATGAGCGATATTGGCGAAATCCGCATGCAGGTCATGTGGAACCGGTTGATCTCGGTGGTCGAGGAGCAGGCGCTCACCTTGCTGCGCACGGCCTTCTCGACCTCGGTGCGCGAATCCGGCGACCTGTCGGCCGGCGTGTTCGATCCGCGCGGCCAGATGCTGGCTCAGGCGGTCACCGGCACGCCGGGCCACGTCAACACCATGGCCGAGGCCGTGCTGCATTTCATGAACGCGATCCCGCGCGAGGAGATGTTCGAGGGCGACACCTATGTCACCAACGACCCCTGGCTCGGCACCGGCCACCTGCACGACATCACCATGGTGTCGCCGTCCTTCCTCAACGGCGAGCTCGTCGCCTTCTTCGCCTGCACCGCGCATGTCGTCGATGTCGGCGGGCGCGGCTTCGGCGCGGACGGCAAGTCGGTCTATGAGGAAGGCATCCAGATCCCGATCATGAAGTTCGCGGAGAAGGGCAAGGTCAATCTCGACCTCGTCCGCATCCTGCGCGCCAACGTCCGCGAGCCGAACCAGGTGGTCGGCGATTTCTATTCGCTCGCGGCCTGCAACGAGGTCGGCCACCGCCGCCTCGTCGACATGATGAACGAGATCGGCCTCGCCTCGCTCGACGGGCTCGGCGAGTTCATCTTCTCGCGCACCCGCGACGCCATGCTCGAGCGCATCGAGGCGCTGCCCAAGGGAAGCTGGTCGAACGAGCTGGTGACCGACGGCTATGACGAGCCGGTGAAGCTCGCAGCCACCGTCTCGGTCCGCGAGGACCATGTCGAGGTCGACTTCACCGGCACCGACCCGATGAGCCGCTGGGGCATCAACTGCCCGATCATCTACAGCAAGGCCTATGCCTGCTATGCGCTGAAATGCATGGTGGCGCCCGACATCCCCAACAATGCCGCCTCGCTCGCCTTCTTCACCGTTTCGTCGCCGGTCAATATCCTGAACGCCGTGCGGCCGGCGCCGGTGGCGCTCAGGCACATCTTCGGCCACATGGTCCCCGATCTGGTGCTTGGCGCCTTCGCCAAGGCGCTGCCCGGCAAGATCCTCGCCGAGGGCGCCGGCGCCTTGTGGAACATCCACATCTCGGCACGCCCGGCCGCCGGCGCATCCGGCCGCCGCGCGGAGGTGCTGATGTTCAATTCCGGCGGCATGGGCGCCCGCCCCGGGCTCGACGGCCTGTCGGCGACGGCCTTCCCGTCCGGCGTGCACACGATGCCGATCGAGGCGACCGAGCATACCGGCCCGATCGTCATCTGGCGCAAGGAGCTGCGGCCCAATTCTGGCGGCGATGGTGAGTTCCGCGGCGGCCTTGGCCAAGTCATCGAGATAGCCGCGACCGAGGGCCACGAGTTCGACTTCTCGGCCATGTTCGACCGCGTCAATCATCCAGCCCGTGGGCGCAATGGCGGCAAGCCAGGCGTCGCCGGCGTGGTCAAGCTCGACGACGGCACCAAGATGCGCCCCAAGGGCTGGCAGCATGTGCCAGCGGGACGCCGGCTGATCCTCGAACTGCCGGGCGGCGGCGGCTATGGCGATCCGGCCAAGCGCAACGCGGCCGCGCGGGCCAACGACCGATCCAAGGGTTACATCACGGAGAACGACTGATGAGCTATGTTGCCTCGCGCCTCTCGGCGGTGAAGCCCTCGGCATCGATGGCCGCTTCGCAGGCCGCCAAGGCGCTGCGCGCCAAGGGCGTGGATGTGATCGATCTCGGCCTGGGCGAGCCCGATTTCCCGACTCCGCTGCACATCATCGATGCCGCCCATTTCGCGGCGAAGGCCGGGCAAACGCTCTACACCGCTGCCGCCGGTACAGCCGAAGTGCGTGAGGCCGTGGCCGGCAAATTCCGGCGCGAGAACGGGCTGGAGTACACCGCCGACGACATCGTGGTGGCCAACGGCGCCAAGCAGATCATCTTCAACGCGCTGATGGCGACGCTGGAGAGCGGCGACGAGGCGATCCTGCCGGCGCCCTACTTCGTCTC
>NZ_RZTO01000247.1:0-7553 GCF_003997225.1 Mesorhizobium sp. M2C.T.Ca.TU.002.02.1.1 | reverse complement strand
CGTCAACATCGCGACCGGGCTTCTTGCCAATGCCAGCGGCAATTCCAGCAACAACATCGCCGTCGGCGATGGCGCCGACGGACATGGCGACGAGAGCAACAACACCGCCGACGGGTCGGCCGCCCGCGCCTCGGGCTCCAACAGCGCGAACACCGCGAACGGCTACGGGGCGAACGCGGCCGGGGACGGCGCCGCCAACATCGCAAGCGGGTTCAGCGCCAATGCGAGCGGCGCGGGCAGCAACAACCTGGCCGCCGGCTCGCTCGCCAATGCCGGCGGCGCGACGAGCGCCAACATCGCCCTCGGCTACGCCGCCTTCTCGGCCGGCAACAGCCTCGCCAATGTCGCCATAGGACGCAACGCCGCGGCGGGAGGCACCTCGCTCGCTCCGTTCGGCAACAGCGGCGCGGTGGCCATAGGCGACGGCGCGCAGGCCGGCGCGACCGCGAGCGGACAGGTGAACGCCACCGCGGTCGGAAAAGGCGCCCTCGCCAATGCGGCCGACGCCTCCGCCTTCGGTCAGGGCGCGGTTGCCTCCAGCGTCAACGCGGTAGCGGTGGGCCAGGGCGCGACCGCGTCGAACGGACAGACGAGCGCCGTCGGCGCGGCGAGCCAGGCCACGGGCGTGGCGAGCAGCGCTTTTGGACAAAACAGCCGCGCCCTTGGCGACTTCTCGATTGCCTCCGGCGCGGGCAGCCTCGTCGACACGGGCGCCCTCGGCAGCTCAAGCTACGGCGTTGACTCCAGGGTTCTGGCCTACAGCGTGCAATCGACCGCGCTTGGCGCCGACGCGATCGCGGGCGTGGCGGGGCTTGGCACAGCCACCAACGTCAATGCCACGGCGGTGGGTTTCGGCGCCCAGGCCACCGCACTGAGAGCTTCCGCCTTCGGTCAGGGGGCCGTCGCGTCGAACATCAACGCGGTCGCGGTCGGCCAGGGGTCGACCGCTTCCAGCGGTCAGGCGACCGCCGTCGGCGCCGCGAGCCAGGCGACAGGGGTGGCGAGCAGCGCCTTTGGGCAAAACAGCCGCGCCTTTGGCGACTTCTCGATTGCATCGGGCGCGGGCAGCCTCATCGACTCCGGCGCCTTTGGCGGCTCCGCCTATGGCGTCGACGCCATGGTCCTGTCGAACAGCGGACAATCGACAGCGCTTGGCACTGGCGCGAGAGCGGGCTTGGCGGGGCTCGGCGCAACCACCAACGTCAACGCCACGGCGGTGGGTTTCAATGCCCAGGCCACGGCGCAGAATGCTTCCGCCTTCGGCCAGGGCGCGCAGGCAAACGCGGAAAATTCGGTCGCGCTCGGCCAGGGCTCGGTCGCGGACACGGCCGACACCGTCTCCGTGGGAGCGGCCGGCAGCGAACGCCGGATCGTCAACGTCGCAGCCGGCGCCATCACCGGCACGAGCACCGACGCGGTCAACGGCAGCCAGCTCTTCTCGTTGCAGCAGCAGATCGCCGGCGATGGCATCGGTCTGGTGCAGCAGGCGGGGGCGGGCCAGCCGATCACCGTCGGCGCGGTCAACGACGGCGCCGAGGTCGATTTCACCGGCGCCGACGGAGCCCGCGTGCTGACCGGCATCGGAGCGGGGGTTTTGACGACTGCAAGCACCGACGCGGTCAACGGCGCTCAGGTGCTCAGCATCGAGCAACGCATCGCCCAGGCCTTCGGCGGTGGAGCGGGCGTCGACGCGAGCGGCCAGCTGACGGCGCCGAGCTACTTCGTCCAGGGCAACACCTATGGCGATGTCGCTGCCGCGCTGGCTGCCCTGGACAGCCGGGTGACAAACCTCACCAGCACGGCAACGGGGGTCCAGCCGGGAAGCCCGGCCTATGTCAAGGTCAACAGCACCGACGCGCCGGCGACGGCGTCGGGCAACGAGGCGATCGCGATCGGCGGCAATGCGATGGCCAGCGCCGATGGCGCGCTGGCCATCGGTCTCGATTCCGCCGCCACCGGCCCCAACGCGATCGCCATCGGCATGGGCGCCTCGGCCACGGGCTCGGTCGCCGTCGGGGCGTCGGCTCAAGCCGGCAATGGCGGGGCCGCCTTTGGCGACAATTCGGTGGCGACCGCCCAGAACAGCACGGCGCTAGGGCCCGGCGCGCGCGCCACCGGCACGGCCTCCACCGCGGTCGGCCACGGCGCCAGCGCGACGGGCGCCAACGCCGTGGCGATCGGCGACGGGTCCGTCGCCGACGAGGCCAATACGGTCTCGGTCGGCTCCTCCTCGAACCAGCGGCGCATCGTCAACGTCGCGGCCGGCGTGAACCCGACCGATGCCGTGAATGTGGGCCAGTTCGACAGTGCCGTGTCCGGCATCGAGCAGCAGGTTTCCGGCCTGCAGGGCCAGGTCAGCGAGAACCGGCGCGAAGCGCGCGCCGGCACGGCGCTGGCCCTGGCGGCATCCTCGCTCCAATACGATCAGCGACCGGGGAAGGCATCGATCGCGGCCGCGCTCGGCAATTTCAAGGGCGTATCGGGCATCGCCGTCGGCCTGGGCTACGCCGCGACAGACCGGTTCCGCCTCAACGCCTCATTCGAGGCGTCGCCGGCGACAAACGACTATGGCGCCGCCGTCGGCGCTTCCTGGACCCTGAATTGACCCCCTGAGGAGGCCCCATGCTTTCGTCTCATGAGAGGCGTATTCTTCCGCTCATCCGTCCGTTGATCAACCGTTGCATCGTCGTTTCCGCCATGTTTCCAGGCGCCTCGTCGATCGCTTTGGCGGACTCGGCTTCCTGGTCGAATCTTCCGCGAATGCAACTCGAGCGCCAGTTTGCCGGCCCTTTGCAGGATACGATCGTCCAGCGTTGGCGCGACCCGGATGACAGCACGGTCTGCTACATCTACCTGCCGATAACGGCCCAGCACTCGTCGCCCACGGAATCTGGCTATGTCCAGTACGGCCCCAACATCATCGGAACGATCAGTTGCCTCGACGGTGGCCCCGAGAAAAAGCCCGTGCAAACACCACCGGCAAGGAAAAAATAGCATGTCGTCCCGCGCCGCTCGCACCGCGTCCGCGAGGTGGGCAGGCTGAGCATGCCGCGAGGGCGAACTTGCGCGGGCGGGCATCGGGAACGAGGCGGGCGGCCCACTCCCATCCTCGCGCATCGGTCGGCTGCCTATGCCAGGTCGGCCATCAGGCAAAGAGCCCCTCGAACCGGTTCAGGAGCGAAAACAGACGGGAGGAGCAACCAGATGCATGTCCTGGCGTTGAATGAAAGTTGCCGGCTTACGAGGCCGCAGGCCTTGGGCCGCCGCGAAATGCTCTTTGGGAGCAGCGCTCATGCCTTCACTGGTGCTCTTTGTGGTCAAGAACCTCGCCATAGGGGCGATCATCGGGTTGACGGTAGCATGCTGGCTCGTGGCTTTCGGCACGGTCGGAAGCCATCTATCCTCAGGCAGGGGTGACTATGTGGCTGTCGTGATGATCGCCTATTCGATGGCATCTTGTTTCGGTATGGGTTTTCTGGCCACCGCCCTGATGTTTCTGGAATAAGCCGTCCGGCGCCCCTATCGCTCCCTGAACGCCCGCGCGAAGGAATCCATCATCGGGCGTGCCAGATACGCGAAGAAGGTCCGGTCGCCGGTGCCGATGAAGGCGTCGACCGGGGTGCCGGGATAGAGCTGTTCGGGCTTCACCCCGGTGGGCAGGGCCTCCGCGATCTTCAGCCTGGCGCGGAAATAGGGTTCGTGCGTGGCCTGGTCGATCAGCCGGTCGGCGGAAATCTCGCTTACCGTGGCCGGAACTTCCGGCGTGAGCCGCGTGTTGAGCGCGGAGAGCCTGAGCTTTGCCGGCTGGCCCACATGCACCTGGTCGATGTCCTTCGGCCGCAGCCTCGCGTCGACCACCAGGCCCGAGGCCGTGGGCAGGATCTCCATGATCTTTTCGCCGGGCGCCACCACGCTGCCTTGCGAATTATAGGTCGAGGACACGACGATGCCTGCCGCTGGCGCGGTGATCGTCGTGCGCTTGAGCACCGCTTGCGCCGCGCGCATCCGCTCCTCGATGTCGGCGAGGTTGGTGCGCACATCGTCGAGCTTGGTCAGCGCTTCCTCGACGCGCTGCGTGGTGGCGCGCTCTGTCTGCGCCTGCGCCTCCACGATCTGCGTGTTGGCAGAGGCAAGGTCGGCCTCCAGCGCGCCGGCCTGGCCGACGAGGTCGGCCTCCGAGCGCAAGAGCTGTGAATATTCGGTGCGATTGGTGAGGCCCTTGTCCAGGAGGTCGGTCTTGATGCCGAGCTCCTTCTTCACCACTTCGGCCTGCTGTTCGATGGCCGTCTTCTGCGCGTTCAGCCCTTTGACCGACTCGCGATGCATGGCGACGCGCTGCGCCAGGATCGATTGCTCCGAGCGGAACCGCGCCAGCCTGGCGTCGAACTCCTTCTGCTGTTCGCGGATCAGGTTTTCGAAGTCCTGCTGGAACGGCGCCGGCGCGGGCTCGGCGATCGGCGCCAGCGTGGCGAGCCCGTCGCGCTCGGCCTCCAGCCGCGCGGCGCTCGCCTTGAGCGCGATCCATTGTCTTGTCAGCCGGTTGAGATCGGCCTCTGCAGCGGTCCGGTCGAGCAGGATGAGATCCTGGCCTTCGCGCACGCGGTCGCCTTCATGCACCAGCAATTGCTTGATGATGCCGCCCTCGTGATGCTGGATGAGGATGTTGCCGCCGGTCGCCGCGATCGTACCTTGCGTGATCACCGCGCCTGCCAACGGCGCGCTCGCTGCCCAATAGCCGAAGCCGCCGATAAGAAGCGCGATTGCAGCGTAGCCGGCCAAGGCGGTGCGGCGGAAATCCGTGCGCGGGCGGCCATCGAAGGAGAGGCTCTGCGTCATCGTTCAGGACCCGTGGCGGACGGTCGGCGCGGCGCGGATGGTCGGCGTGAACGATCCGGTCACCACCGTGCTCCGCTGCGCGGCTTTAGCCGGCTGGCGCAGCACCTCGGCGCTCGGCCCGAGCGCCTCGATGACACCACCGCGCAAGACCATCACGCGATCGCAAGCCGTGGCGATCGAAGGGCGATGCGTGATCACGATCGTGGTGACGCCCGCGGCGCGGGCGGCGGCAAGCACCGCTTCCAGCGCGGTCTCTCCGGCGCCGTCGAGATGCGTGCTCGGCTCATCCAGCACCAGGATGCGCGGGTTGCCGTAGAAGGCACGCGCCAGCCCGATCCGCTGCCGCTCGCCGCCCGACAGCGTCCCGGCCACTCTCGTCTGATAGCCGTCGCGCATGGTCAGGATCAGCTCATGCGCCTCGGCGCGCTTTGCCGCCTCGACGATTGCCGCGTCGTCGGCCTTCGCGTCGAAGCGCGCGATGTTGTCGGCGATCGAGCCGGGGAAAAGCTCCACCTCCTGCGCCAGATAGCCGATGTGCCGGCCGAGTTGGTTTTCGTCCCAGGTCCTGAGCTCGGCGCCGTCGATCCTGACCGAGCCGCCGCTCGGCTGCGCGGCGCCGACGAGCAGTCGCGCCAGCGTTGATTTGCCGGCGCCGCTCGGGCCGACGATCGCCACCGCTTCGCCGGCGGCTATCGCGAAGCTCAACCGCTTCAGGACCGGCTCGGCGCCGAAGGTGGCATTCGGCGCGATGAAGAAAAGATCCTGCGCCGAGATGGCCCCGGTCGGGTGGGGCAGGATGAGCTTGCTCGCCTCTACCGGCTGCGCCGAAAGCGCGCTCTCAAGCCGCGCCCAGGCGCGCCTGGCCTCGCCCAGTTGCCGCCAGGAGCCGATCAACTGGTCGAGCGGCTGCAGCGCGCGCGACGACACCAGTGACGAGGCGAAGATCATGCCGGCCGTCATTTCGCTCTTGAGCACCAGCCAGGCGCCGGTTCCAAGGATCGCCAGCTGCAGTATCATGCGCAGCGCCCTGGAAGCGCCGCTGAAGACGGCGTTGGCGCCGGCCGAGCGGTCATGCAGGACAAGCGCCTCGGCAACATGCCGCCCCCATGCGCGCGCGGCGTTTTCCACCATACCCATGGCGCGCAGCGTGTCGGCGTTGCGGGCAAAGGCCTGCTCGGCCCGGCTGGCCAGAGCCGAACGCTCCGCCGAAAGCGCGTCGTTCCTGCCGATGGCAAGCTGGTTGGCGAAGACCAGCACGACCAGCAGCGCCGCGCCGCCGAGCGTGACCCAGAACAGCAGCGGATGGATCAGGTAGAGCAATGCGAGGAAGACCGGCGCGAAGGGCAGGTCGAACAGCACCGAAACACCGCGCGAGCGGATGAAGGCGCAGACCGAGGCAAGGTCGGTGAGCGGCGACGGCGCATTGCCGGAGCCGAGCGAAGCGGCGAATGTTCTGGCGCTCAGCCTGTCATTGACCGTTGCGGCGACGCGCTGGGTGTAGACGGCGCGGATGGCGTCGAGGAAGCCGAGGAAACCAAGCGCCGCGACCGCGATGACCGACAGATAGACAAGCGTCTCGACGCTGGAGGAGGGCAGCACCCGGTCATAGACCTGGAGCAGGTAAAGCGGGATCACCAGCAGCAGAAGGTTGATGAGCAGCGAGAACAGGCCGACATCGGTTACGGTGCGCAGGAACATCGGCCGCAGGCCGGCCTGCCTGATCGCACCCGGAGCGCTCTCCCGTGACATTGGTTTGACCGCCTAGGCTGTGTGCTCGCCTGTGACGTTCAAATGGCTCTGCTGCACTTCGTCCAACGTATAGGCGCGGATATAGTCGATCTTCATCTCGGCCGGCGTGGCCAGATGGTCCGGCGGCGCCCCGGCCTGGCCGCCGATCGCAAGGTCCACCAGCATGTACATCGGCTTGTTCATGTCGGACGGCGTCGCCGCTTCGGCGACCTGCACGCCGTCATAGGTCCAGACCAGCTTGTCCGGCGTCCACAGCAGGCCATAGGTGTGGAAGCCGGCGGTATCCATGACGTTCACCGTCGATCCCACCGTCGTGTGCTGGCCGGTTTCGTTGGTATGGGCGGTCATCAGCAGCGAATTCGGCTTCTGGCCATACATTTCCATCACGTCGAGCTCCGGCGGCCAGGAGCCATCTTCCGGCAGCAGCCAGAAGGCCGGCCAGGCGCCGGCGTTCTCCGGCAGGTCGGCCTTCATTTCGAAATAGCCGTAGGTCTGCGAGAAGGTGTCGTGGGTGGTCAGGATGCCGGAGGTGTATTCGTAATTGTTGATCAGCGGCTTGATGTCGGCAGGCGCCTGCGCCGCGGTGATCGTCAGCACGCCATTGTCGACGCTGAACGGATGCACCGAGCTGGTCGGGCCGTAATTGGCGTCTATGTACCACTGCAGCTCGCCGTTGCGGGTGAGCGTGCTGCCGTTCGCCGCGCCCCACCAGAAATTGGTGTCCCAGGTGCCGCCCTGGGCGTTGTGAAGATTGAGCGAGTTGAATTCGTCGCTGAAGGACAGCGTCATGCCGGACTTGTCGATCGGCAGCTGGAACTGGTTGGGCTGGAACTTGTCGATCGTGGTGTTCTTGAATTCGAGGATTTCGCCCGATCCGAGATTCAGCACCACATTGGGTCCCGCCTGGATCATGCTGTCGTGGATGGCGGCAAACGACGTGAATCCGTAGCCATCGAGCCGCACGGCAT
>NZ_RZTO01000246.1:0-7575 GCF_003997225.1 Mesorhizobium sp. M2C.T.Ca.TU.002.02.1.1 | reverse complement strand
TTGTTCTGGCTGAACGCCGCGAATGAGTTGCCGCGTTAGATCCCGTGCGAAGGTATCGGCTAATGGGATTTTTATTGCCGGACGAACGAAGCCACATCGCTGATTGGCGCACGTTTCATCCTGAAACTGTTCGCCGGATGGCCATCGTCTGACCAACCGAAGGCAATCCCACAAATGACGAAATGATCGGCGGGAAGCGCGATATGCTCGCGAATAACATCCGCGCGGTGGGCGATCGATCCCTGCGCGATGGTCGCAACGCCCAAAGCGTGTGCTGTAAGCATGAACAACGCGATGTACCCGCCGCTGTCAAAAACGCCTCTCATTCCCAAAGACGCATGTGAGGTGATCAAGGCGATGTGTGGGGCTCCAAAGAAACGAAAGTTCTCCAAAGCCTGCTTCCCTGAAGAGATGCGATCACCGCGCTCGATTCCAAGCGAGCCGTAGAGGGACCATCCACAATCCCTGCGTCGTTCCTGATAGACACCAAAATATTGCCCGATAGGTGGAATGTCAGACACGCCAATCGCGCCAGATGCTGCCCGCCCATACATAGCTGTCCGCAGAGAATCCAAGGCTGTACCGCTGACGATTGTCACTTTCCACGGCTGTACGTTGCAGTCGGAAGCGCTCCGCTGCGCAGTCTCCAAGATCTTCCGAATGGTCGCCTCAGGCACGGCGCGCTCTTGGAACGCCCGACAAGAGTGTCTCGAGTGAATAAGGCGCACCAGCGTATCGAAGTCTGCCTCAACCGTCTGGCTCCTCACTCGATCCTCTCCTTCTACCGAGATGCTGCAAGACGACGCTAGTTTCGGTGCGGAGACGCAACCGCTGGCATCGGCCTTCGATCGCGCCATGGCGCAATGCTTTCCAGCTGAGCGGACAGTCGCAGGAGTGTCGCCTCCGTGCCGAATCGACCGACCAACTGGATGCCGATGGGCAAATTGCCCTCGGTCCAGTGAAGGGGCACGCTCGCGGCTGGCTGGCCTGACGCGTTGATGACGGCGAGGAAGGTCGTATAGCGCCCGGCTTTCTTTCGGAACGACCTAAAATCATCGTTCATAGAGATCTCGCCGAGCTTGACGGGCGGCTGCGTCAGCGTCGGGGTCAGGATCACGTCGTAGTCGGCGAGATACGTCTCCATCAGTCGGGCGATGGAGTGAAAGCGATTGATTGCCAAGGCGTATGTCTCGGCATGCATTTCCTCGCCCAAGCGGTAGGCGTCGAGAATTGCGGGCTCGAGGAGGGTCGGCAGGTCCTTCGGACCGACAAGCCGAACGTAGCCGTTGACGGTCATGGCCACGCTTGCCGCCATCACGTCGATGATCGCGTCGACAAACGCGTCGTACTTCAGCTGAGGGAGCGGCGCCTCGATGACTTCGTGGCCCAGAGCCGCCAGATGGCGCTCGGCAGCAGCAACGGCGTCAAGGCATTCGGGCGCGATGTCGATATCGTTCCAGGCCTGCGTCCATTTCGCGACCCGAAGGGGCCGATCGAATTCGCCGTCAATGTATTCCAGGTAGGAATCGGGGCGTGTCGGCGCCGCGTAAGGCTGGCCGAGCTCCATCCCGGCGATGCCGTCGAGCGCAGCGGCCGTGTCGCGAACGGTCCGTGACAGAACGCCGTCGACGGCCAGGCCGCCCCATCCTTCGCCGCGGGCCGGGCCGTGCGGCACAAGGCCCCGAGAGGGCTTCAACCCGAAGACTCCGCAGCATGACGCGGGAATGCGTATGGAGCCTCCGCCATCGCTTCCATGCGCGACCGGCACGATGCCCAACGCGACCGCAGCGGCGGCGCCGCCGCTCGATCCGCCGGGCGAACGCGTACGGTCCCAGGGATTGAGAGTAGGCCCCCCGTTCTGCACGGCTTCAGTAGTCGGCGCCATGCAGAATTCCGGAACGGTCGTCCTCGCGAAGGAAAGGAAGCCATCGGCCACGAAGCGCGTGTTGAGCGTCGAGTCGACCTTCGCCTTCAGGCCGGCGAACAGACGCGATCCCACGTCGGAGGCAAGCTGCGTCGAGGCGAGCCCCGAATCCTTCAGGAGGAACGGCATGGCCCCGAACGTGCCCTTAAGTTCGGCCTCCGCGGCGAGCCTCCGGCCCAAATCGTAGTCCTGGTTGCACAGGGCATTGGCCGCCTGTCCCCTATCCTCGGCCAGGGAGATGGCGCAATCCATCAATTCGACGGGGCTTATCTCTCCGGCGTGAAGCAGCTTCGCGAGCGCCAGGCCGTCATGCTTTTCGTATTCGGTAGTCCGCACGTCGGTTTCGCCCTTCCAATCTTCTCACCTGCACACGTGCGCGGACGGCCGCCTGTGTCGGTTCGTCACGCGAGGCCGGGCAACAACGGGTCGCGACGCCTTGCTTCGTCCCCGAGCTTGGTGAAGCTCACGTTGGACTGCGACTGCATATGGTCGATCAATCGGGCCAGCATCCTGATGCGCGGGCCGCGTCCAATGATTTGGGGATGCATCGTCAAAGTGAAAGCGCCATCGATTATTGCCTCGTGACAATAGTCGAACTCGCCGCGCCAGCAGTCGTAAACATCGTCTGGGGTGCGCAGGCCCCCAAACAGCGGCTTGTTGATGAACGTGAAATACGGGAAATCGTCCAGCTCCCAGGCGACAGGCATCTCGATCAGCCTCGTCACCTCTCCCGGGACAAACGCCTCCTCGTCGACCCTGTCGCCGCGGCGGGCGCGATAGGGCGCGAAGTCGTCCGCCATCATGCTGCTGTCGTAAAGAAAGCCGCGCTCCACGAGCAACTCGACGCTGTCAGCAGAAAGGTCCCAGGCGGGCGAACGGTAGCCGATGGGCGTGAAGTCATTGCCAAGCACCGTGCGCAGTTTGGCTATCGACCGATCGAGAAGGCCGGCTTCGGCCTCGCGCGTGTATCCGATAGGCGTCTCGTGACAATAGCCATGAACGCCGATCTCATGCCCTTCCTCGATGATGCGGCGCGTCTGCCGGGGGAACGACACGGCGGTATGCGACGGCACGAAGAAGGTCGCCTTGACGTCCTTCTCCTGCAAGAGGTCCAGCACCCTGCCGATCCCTACGTTCGCGCCGTATTCGCCGCGGGAAACGGGCGTCGCGGTCGTCTGCTTGAAGGTGGATACCCAGAGAGAAACCGCGTCGAAGTCGAACGTGAGGCAGACGCTCGTCATGGCAGCAAACCAAGATACTGCATCTCTTCCTCGCCCTTCATCCGGCGAGAGATGACAATGCGGTTGATGTCGTTGGTGCCTTCGCCGATCGTGTAAAGCAGAGCCTCGCGATGCAGGCGCTCGACCACGTAGTCCCGAATGTAGCCGGCGCCGCCGTGGATGACGACGGCTTGATGGGCGATCTCGAGCGCGCAATCGCTCGCATACGTCTTGGCCATTGCGGTGATCATGTCGCAACGGCCGCCGCGCTCTTTCGCCGAGGCGGCCTCCATCGTCATCAACCGCGACGCGACGAGCTTCGTGGCCATGTCGGCGAGCTTCATCTGGATGGCTTGATGCTGGTCGATCGTGACACCGAACGTGACGCGTTCGGAGGCATAGCGCTTCGCCTCCAAGAGCGCGTCCGCCGCAAGTCCCGCGGCGCTCGCCGCGATCGCGACGCGACCGATCTCGAGCGAATCCATGAGCTGGGGAAAGCCCTTTCCTTCGGCGGCGCCGAGCAATTGCGCCTTCGGCACGGAAACGCCGTCCATTTCGATCTGCACGGTATCGACCAGGTGGAACGCTGTCTTCTCGAACGTCGAGGTCACCGAAACCTTCGGGTACGCCTTCTCTACGATCAGAAGGCTAATCTTGGGCTTCGTTTCTCCCGCCACGGCGGGGTGCTTCACCAACGTCAGCAGCAGCGTCGCCTTTGCGCCGTTCGTGACGTAGGTCTTGCTTGCACTCAGGTCGTAATGGTCGCCCGCATCCTTCGCCAGGCCCTTTATCGCCTGCAGATCCGAGCCGCAACCTGGCTCGGTCAGGCAAAGGGAGCCGCGATGTTCGCCAGTCGCCAGCCCAGGAAGATACCTGCTTTTCTGTTCTTCGGTACCATGCGTGGCGATCGCGTACGCCACTGTGCTGTGGCTGTTCACGTAAGCGGCGAGCGTCGTCCATCCGTTGCCGAGCACTTCCATGATGGTCGCAAGCACGCGAACGCGGGCGCCGAGTCCGCCATAGCTTTCGGGGACCG
Source organism: Mesorhizobium sp. M2C.T.Ca.TU.002.02.1.1 (assembly GCF_003997225.1). NCBI lineage: Bacteria > Pseudomonadati > Pseudomonadota > Alphaproteobacteria > Hyphomicrobiales > Phyllobacteriaceae > Mesorhizobium > Mesorhizobium sp. M2C.T.Ca.TU.002.02.1.1. Next base: position 3,395 of record NZ_RZTO01000246.1, on the reverse strand, counting down.
CCAGCCCGAAGAGCCCGAGCTCCATCATCTCGGTGACCAGATGCTCAGGGTATTTGCCTTCGCGTTCCAATTGCTGGACGTAAGGCCTCACCCGCTCGCTGACGAAGCGGGCGACCGTCCGGACGATCTCGTTCTCTTCCGAGGTGAGCAGTTCGCCTGTCATTTGGCGGTCCACCCACCATCCACAACGAACGAATGCCCGGTCATGTACGTCGCCTTGTCCGAGAGCAAAAACAGTATCATGTTCGCGATCTCGTCGGCCGTTCCCTTGCGCTGTTGCGGGACTGCTCTCTTTAGCCAGTCTGGATCAGCTCCAACGCCGCCCATCGGAGGCGCGTCTTCGCCAAGGATCCTTAGTGAATTGCTGCGGATCGGCGTTTCGATGGCACCGGGACAGACCGCATTCACAGCGATCCCGTCTTTAGCGTAGGCGCAGCCGAGATGCTTGGTGAGGCCGATCACCGCGTGCTTGGAGGCCGTGTAGGACGCACCGTCCGCCATGCCGACGAGCCCGCCGATCGAGGCCACATTGACGATCTTGCCGCGCCCAGCGGCCACCATGTGGCGAAGGGCCGCCCGGCACGCGAAAAACGTGCCGCGCGCGTTCACGTCCATGATCTGGTCCCACAGTCGGTCGGACGTGTCGATCCCGCTCGCGAAGCCATCGAAGATGCCTGCGTTGCAGACTAGCCCGTCGATGCGTCCATGCTTCTCGACCGCCGCATTGATGAGGGCATCCACTTGAGCGGCGTCCCTCACATCCGCCTTCTGAAAGGCAACTGACCCAAGGAGGCCTTCAGACGCGCGCAAAGTGGCGTCTGCCTCGTCTGCGAGGATGCCGCCGATGAGCACGTGGGCACCTTCCGCGGCCAGCTGCAGCACGACCGCCCGGCCGATGCCCGTTTCCCCGCCCGTGATCACGATTGCCTGGTCGCTGAGCCCTGACATTGTTTCGCCCTCCATCTGACGGCATGTGAGTTGTACCAATAGGTATGCAAAAATGAACGTCCGGTATAATTAATCAGATGCTTGACGGACGCAAGTCCCGGCGAGAGGGAAAATTTGTGCCCGTGCTCGGGGAGGGCGCGTCGGCCGAACATTGACGGAGTAGACTTTTTCGACTACTCATTCGACAAATTCGAGCCGACATCGTGTGCGCAGCTCGATGTCCCTCGCTCATCGCACTTTAGTCCATGAAAGGATGTCGGAGATGGTCCGCAGGATCAATTTCATAAATCCGTTTGGCACCACGGCGTACGATGCCCTCATTCAGGAAACGCTGTCGCACTACGCGATGGAGGGGACTAAGCTGGACGTTACCCATCTCGACGCATGCCCCGCCGACATGGACTACTTCTATCCGAAGCACATCGTCGAAGCCTCTCTGCTCGATGCCATCAAGCAGTCAGAGGAAGATGGATACGATGCCGTCATCAGCGGGTGCTGCTACGATCCCGCCGTCATGGTAGCGCGCGAACTCGTCGACATACCCGTCGTCGGGCCCTTCGAGGCGTCTCTCAATCTTCTATCTTTCTACGGCCGGACCGCAGTCATCGTGACCGATCACGTCAAGGCCGGCTCGCAAATGAAGGACAACGTCAAGCTGTACGGGGCTTCGGACCGGGTCCTCGGCCTGGATGTCATCAACTGGTACGTCCGCGATATGGTGAACGATACCGGGGCCGTCGCGCGCGATGTCGTCGAGGTCACCGCCAAGTCCATCGAAAGGACAGGCGCGGAGGCCGTGATCCTCAACTGCACGATCATCGCGGCTTCTTATCAAAAGTACCTGATGGGCGGCGGAAAACCCGCGCCGTTCCCGATCCTCAACCCGAACTTGATGGCGCTCACGATGGCTGAATCGATGGCCCACCTCCGTCAGAAGGGCGCCTACGGAATCTCGCGCCTCGGCTACTACATGCAGCCGCACAACGACCACTTCAGCGGGGTCAGCCGAAAGACCCGCGAAGCTTGGCATTCCGCTCGCCCGACACTGCAAAAGGCTTTCGCGGCCAGCGCCCAAGACTGACCGCGACCCCAACCGAAGGACGACCATGACAAAGAACACGCCGTCGCACTGGGTCTCCAGGGTGAGCGAAATCACCTCGGAAGACATCTTCATCCGCGGCTACCCGATGCGTTCGCTCGTCGGCGAACTGCCCTTCTCCGCGATCAGCTTCCTCCTGGTTCGAGGGCGGCTTCCAACCCCCGGCGAAGCCAAAATGATGGATGTCATCCTGTCGTCCATCCTCGACTACGCCCTGCAGAAATCGGGGACCATCGCGGCTCGATCGGTCGTGTCGGTGAATCCGCGGATGACGGCTGGCCTTGCCGCAGGCATGCTGGGCGCAGGCGAATACGCCGTCTCTCCGGAAGACACAGGCCGATTCATCGCCGACAGCATCCGGGCGTGGAAGGCATCCGGCGAGCCGATGGAGGCCTACGCCGAAAGGCTCGTCGCGGATTTCCGGGCAAGCAAGCGTCGGATTCCGGGCTTCGGCCATCAGGTCTTCCGCGGGACCGATCCCCGCGCCGAGAAACTGAAGGCGATCGCGATCAAGCAGGGCATTTGGGGCGAAGCGAACGAATTCTACGAAGCGGTCCATCGCGCTTTTCAGCGCGCCGCCAACAAGCCCGATCTCGTCCTCAACGATGTCGGGATGCTTGCGGCGATCATGACCCAGATGGGCTTCACCCCGCCGGAAATGACTGGGCTCGCGCTGATGTCGACGTTCCCAGGTCTGATAGCGCACATCTCGGAAGAGCTGCAGTCGGGAGTCGTCAATCGCATCATCCCCGACACGAACTCCGACTGCGCCCAAGACCACCGCGACCTCGCTCGCGACATGGAAGACTGCGGCTGGGCCTGAAAGCTCGGGCGGCGCAGCGCCCGGGCTGCATCGGCGAGCGGCGCAGGACTGATGCCATGCGCCGCTCGCTTGCGTTGCTCATCCTTCAATTCGCGAGGCTGCTCCGGCGCGTTGCGGACTTCGAGAGCGGATGCCGCGAAGCGGAGGCCGGATAAAAATACCGATTGAACAATTTATTTGACTTGCTGGTATGTTCATTCGTATGTTCGGCGACCGAGGCTGCCATCGGCAAAGAGGTCGATGCCTACCGCGCACCGCAGAGCGGGACACCAAGGGATTCACAGGGGAGAAATGCATGCCGCTCGTTCCAGCAAATCCAGAGGGTGCCGCATGGCCGGGCGTCTCGATGGGCCTAGCCGTGACAGGAAGCGGCCTCTTTCTGACGACAGGCCATACCGGAACGGACGCTCAGGGTGAGCCCGTCACGACTTCGGCAGAAGATCAGGTCGTCGCGCTTTTCGAGAATTTCAAGGCGACTCTGGCAGCGGCGGGGCTCGGCTTCGAGCACGTCGCCCAGATCAAAGC
>NZ_RZTO01000245.1:0-7580 GCF_003997225.1 Mesorhizobium sp. M2C.T.Ca.TU.002.02.1.1 | reverse complement strand
AACTGATGGCGCGCGGTGCCTCGGCCGCCGAGGCGGTTGCCATCATCAAGCGCACTGGCGCCTTTATCGAATACCGGCAGATACTGGCGGTCGACGCCGCGGGCGTCAGCGCGATCCACTCCGGGCCGAAAGCCCTCGGCATCTGGGCCGAGGCGCGTGGCGAGGACGTCGCCTGCGGTGGCAACCTGCTCGCCAACGATGGAATTCCAAAGGCCATGGTCGACGCCTTCCTCGCCTCCGAAGGCCATCTCGGCGACCGGCTGATCGCCACGATGCGCGCCGCGCTCAAGGCGGGCGGGGAGGCGGGGCCCGTCCGCTCCGCCGGCATGAAGCTGGTGCGCGATGTCTCGTGGCCCGTCGCCGACCTGCGATGCGACTGGACGGAAGCGTGCCCGATCGAGCAGCTCGCAACGCTGTGGCAACTCTACGAGCCCCAGCTCGACGCTTACGTCACCCGCGCCCTCAACCCGTCCGATGCGCCGAGCTACGGCGTTCCCGGTGACGAGTAGTACCGGCTTCTGGAGTCAGCATGAACGAACTCAGCCACAAGGAGTGGGTCGGCAGAGCGTCCGCGATCCGCTTCCGCGACAAGGCGTTCATCGACGGCAAGCCGGTACCGGCGCGCTCCGGCCGGACCTTCGCCAGCATCAATCCGGCCACGGGAGCGACGCTGGCCGAGGTCGCCTCCTGTGGGGAAGAGGATATCGACCTTGCCGTTGCCGCGGCGCGGCGCAGTTTTGAAGCCGGCGTCTGGTCGCGAACCAGTCCCGCGTATCGCAAGCAAGTGCTGCTCAGGCTGGCGGAACTGCTGCGCGAGAACCTGCAGGAACTCGCGCTGCTGGAATCGCTCGACATGGGCAAGCTGGTCAAGGACGCGGCCACCATCGACGTGCCGGGCTCGGCGGCGATCTTCCAGTGGTATGCCGAGGCGATCGACAAGGTCTATGACGAGGTGGCGCCGACAGGGCAGGGCGACCTCGCTCTGGTGCGGCGCGAGCCGCTCGGGGTCGTGGGCGCCGTGGTGCCGTGGAATTTCCCGCTCGATATGGCGACCTGGAAATGCGCGCCGGCGCTGGCGGCGGGCAATTCGGTGGTGCTGAAGCCGGCCGAGCAGTCGCCTTTCTCGGCGCTCAGGCTGGCCGAGCTTGCCATGGAGGCGGGGCTCCCTGCCGGCGTGCTCAATGTGGTGCCCGGCCTCGGCGAGACCGCCGGCCAGGCGCTTGGCCGGCATATGGATGTCGATTGCCTTGCCTTCACCGGGTCGACCGCCGTCGGCAAGCTGTTCCTGCAATATTCCGGCCAGTCGAACATGAAGCAGGTCTGGCTGGAGACCGGGGGAAAAAGCCCCAATCTGGTGTTCGCGGATTGCGCCGATCTCGATGCGGCCGCCGATATGGCCGCCTTCGGTATCTTCTTCAACCAGGGACAGGTCTGCTCCGCCAATTCCCGGCTGCTGGTGGAGCGCGGCATCAAGGACGCGCTGGTGGAGAAACTGGCGGAGCGCGCGGCGGCGTCGCAGCCAGGCGACCCGCTCGACCCTCAATCCAGGATGGGGGCGATGGTGGATGCGCGGCACGCAGCGACCGTCATGCGCTTCATCGATAGCGGCAGGAAGTCGGCTCGGCTGGTCACCGGCGGCGACCGGGTGGCCGTCGATGGGCGCGGCAGCTTCGTGCAGCCCACCATCTTCGACAATGTTTCGCCGGACGATCCGCTTGCCCGCGACGAGATTTTTGGCCCGGTGCTGTCGGTGATCGCCTTCGACAGCGAAGACGAAGCACTTCGGATTGCCAATGACAGCGTCTACGGCCTCGCGGCATCGCTGTGGACCGACAGCCTGTCGCGAGCACACCGCATCGCGGAAAGACTGCGGGCGGGCACGGTTTCGGTGAACACCGTCGATGCGCTGAGCCCGATGACGCCCTTCGGCGGCTTCAAGCAGTCCGGCTTCGGGCGCGACCTGTCGCTGCATGCGCTCGACAAATACACAGCGCTGAAAACCACCTGGATCAGGTACTGAGGAGCGGCCGCGACTTGATCACCGGGTGCAAACCGGCAACATAGCCACCATGCCGCTCCGCTTCACGCTCAGACAGCTCGAATATTTCGTCGCCGTTGGCGAAGCCGGCTCGATCGCCAAGGCGGCCGAGCAGGTGAACGTCTCGCCGCCGTCGATCTCGGCGTCGATCGCCCAGCTCGAAGCGGAGTTCGGCGTCCAGCTCTTCGTGCGCAAGCATTCGCATGCGCTCGCGCTGACAGCGGGTGGGCGCCTGTTCCTCAAGGAAGCCGCGCGGCTGCTCAACGATGCGGATGCGCTGCACGACATTGCCGGCGATATCGCCGAAAAGGTGCGCGGACCGTTGGCGATCGGCTGCCTGCTGACTTTCGCGCAGATCGTGCTGCCGGCGCTGCGCAGAAAGTTCGAGGACGCCTATCCGGATGTGCGGGTCCGCCAGTTCGAGCGCAACCAGGGCCAATTGTTCGAGATGCTGCAGCGTGGCGAAATAGACGCAGCGCTGACCTACGACCTCGAATTGTCGCAGGACATGACGTTCGAACCGCTGATGCAACTGCCGGCCTATGTGATGCTGCCGGCCGCGCATCGCCTGGCGGGGAGGGCGGGGATCACGCCGGAGGAACTGGTCGATGAACCGATGGTGCTGCTCGATCTGCCCTACAGCCGCGAATACTTCCTCTCGGCCTTCCAGGGCCTGCGGCCCAGGATCGCCGAGCGCACTGGCGATATCGCCGTGATGCGCTCGATGGTCGCCAACGGCTTCGGCTATGGTATCGCCAATATGCGGCCGCTCAACGCCATGTCGCCGGACGGCAAGCTGCTGGTCTTCGTGCCCTTGCTGGGCGACATCAGGCCACTGACGATGGGAATTGCGCTGCCGAACGCCGAGCACCGCACACTCACGGTGCAGGCCTTCATCGACCATTGCCGCCGATTCGTCGTCGAGCAAGGCGTCTTCGGCACCGAGCGCATCGTCAAATGAGGGACGTCACGGCCAGCCGTCGGCGAGCCGTGCGAGTAACCGCTCCAGCATCTCGTCGCAGCGCCGCAACTGCTCGACGCTGACAAATTCGTCCGGCTTGTGCCCCTGCGCCATCGAGCCCGGTCCGCAGACGACGGCAGGCGTGCCGAGATCGCGGCTGAACAACCCGCCTTCCGTGCCGAAGGCGACTTTCATGGTGTCGTTGGCGCCAGTCAGCGATTTGACGAAGGCCACCGCTTCCGAAGCGGCCGGCGTGTCGAGACCTGGATAGGTGTTGGTGATCTCGATGTCGATTGCCGCTTCTGGCGCGATCGCAGCCGCTTCGGCGGCAATGCGCGCGGCGGCATCGCGCAGCCGGTCGAGGATGCCGGCGGCGTCATCGGCGGCGACGTTGCGGATCTCGAAATCGACCACGCAAAGATTGGGCACGATGTTGAGCGCCACGCCGGCATTGATCTTGCCGACATGCACGGTCGTGTAGGGAATGTCGTAGTCGCCGTCGCGCGCACCTTCGCGGGTGAGCCGCTCCTGCTCGTCGCGCAAGGCGCGCACGAAGTCGCAGCCGAGATGGATGGCGTTGAGCGCGAGCGGCGCGAGCGCCGAATGGCCTTCGCGTCCCTTGCAGAGGGCGCGCGCCGCGAGCTTGCCCTTGTGCCCCGTCGCCACCTGCATGTTGGTCGGCTCGCCGACGATGCAGAGCAGCGGGCGTTGGGGTGCTGCGCTCAGCATCTCGATCAGGTCGCGCACGCCGAGACAACCGACCTCCTCGTCGTAGGAGAGCGCGAGATGCAAGGGCGTGCGCAGCGGCATTTTCGAGGCCTTGAGGCAGGCCGCGAGCGCCGAGGCCACGAAACCCTTCATGTCTGCCGCGCCGCGCCCGTAGAGCTTGCCGTTGCGTTCGGTCATCTCGAATGGGGGCAGTGTCCAGTCCTGGCCGTCGACGGGAACGACGTCGGTATGGCCGGACAGCATGATGCCGGGCGCATCAGTCGGTCCGATGGTGGCGAAGAGGTTGGCCTTGTGGCCGTCGGCGCTATGGATGAGCTGGCTGGCGATGCCGCTCGCTTCGAGCAGTACCGCCGCATAGCCGATGAGGTCGAGGTTCGAGTCGCGGCTCACCGTCGGGAAGGCGATCAGCCGTTCGAGGATCCTGATGCTGTCCATTCTTCTTTTCCCGTTGCCGCAACCGGGTGTGTAGCATCGTAGCGCGGCGGCGCTGAAGTCGCATTTGGCTCAGCCCCGGTTCATCGCAGGCTAATCCCCGGATGCGCGATTAGGCGCATCCTAATCCGCACAGAAGAATTCCGTAGTTTTCCCGCGCCGGCGCCAACTTATGAGTAATCTCCGGAGCATCGGCAGCGCCAGCCGACGGGAAGGGAACTACCATGCGCGACCCACGCTACGACATTCTGTTCGAGCCGATGAAGATCGGTCCGGTGACCGCCAAGAACCGCTTCTATCAGGTTCCGCATTGCAATGGCGGCGGCTACCGCGATCCGTCGGCCGCGGCCGCGATGCGCCGGATGAAGTCCGAAGGCGGATGGGGCGTCATCTTCACCGAGCAGACGGAGATGCACCACACCTCGGAGATCACGCCCTTCATCGAGCTCAGGCTGTGGGACGACGCCGACATGCCGGCCCTGGCGAAGATGGCGAAAGCCATGCACGAGCATGGCGCGCTCGCCGGTATCCAGCTCGCCTATTCCGGCATCAACGGACCCAACCTCTACACCAAGGAGGTGCCGCGCGGGCCGTCGGCCTTGCCGATCCGCACCTTCACCAACGATCCGGTGCAGGCCCGCGCCATGGACAGGCAGGATATCCGCGACCTGCGCCGCTGGCACCGCAATGCCTTCAAGCGCGCGAAGCAGGCCGGTTTCGACCTGGTCTGCCTCTACGGTGCGCATGGCTTCGGCATCATCCAGCATTTCCTGTCGACCGCCACCAACCAGCGCAGCGACGAATATGGCGGCTCGCTGGAGAACCGCTCGCGGCTGATGCGCGAACTGATCGAGGAAGGGCGCGACGCGATCGGCGACACCTGCGGCCTGACGCTCAGGCTGTCGCTGGACGAGATGATCGGCGAGCTTGGCTTCGCCAATTCGGAAGTCCGCGACATGATCGAGATGCATGCCGAGCTGCCCGATCTCTGGGACCTCGCGCACGGCGCTTGGGAGGATTGCTCCGGCCCATCGCGCTTCAAGGAAGAGGCGGCGCAGGAAAGCCTTGTCTCCGGCATCAAGAAGCTGACCTCAAAGCCGGTCGTCGGCGTCGGCCGCTTCACCTCGCCGGATGTGATGGTGCGGATGATCACGTCGGGCACGCTCGATTTCATCGGCTGCGCCCGTCCGTCGATCGCCGATCCCTTCCTGCCGCGGAAGGTCGAGGAGGGCCGCATCGAGGACATCCGCGAATGCATCGGCTGCAACATCTGCATCACCGGCGACATGACAATGTCGATCTCGCGCTGCACGCAGAACCCGACCTTCATGGAGGAATGGCGCAAGGGCTGGCATCCGGAGCGCATGCAGGCCAAGGGCGACAGCGACAGCGTGCTGATCGTCGGCGCCGGGCCCGCCGGACTGGAGGCCGCCCGCGCGCTCGGCCTGCGCGGCTATCAGGTAGCGATTGCGGAAGCGGGCACGGAGCTCGGCGGGCGCGTGGCGCGCGAGTGCCTGCTGCCGGGCCTGTCGGCTTGGGGCAGGGTGCGCGACTATCGGCAATACCAGCTCAGCCAGATGCCGAATGTCGACATCTATTTCGAAAGCCGGCTGTCGGCGGACGATATCCTGTCCTTCGGCTTCCAGAACGTCGCCATCGCCACCGGATCGGCCTGGCGGCGCGACGGCGTCGCGCGCGCCCATGTCGTGCCGATGCCGATCGACGCCGCCATGCCGGTCTACACGCCCGACGATCTGATGGACGGCAAGGTGCCGTCCGGCAATGTCGTGCTGTTCGACGACGATCACTACTACATGGGCGGCGTGCTGGCCGAGCTGATGGCGCGCCAGGGCGCGAAGGTGACCCTGGTGACGCCGTCGGCCTATGTCTCGGACTGGACCCGCAACACTCTGGAGCAGGGGGCGATCCATCGCCGCTTGGCGGAGCTCGGGGTCGATATTGTGCTGAACAGGACCGTCACGACGATCGCGTCAGGCGGTGTCGCGACGGCCTGCGTCTATACCGGCGCGAGATCGGACATGGCCGCCGATGCCGTCGTCCTGGTCACGTCGCGCAATCAGCACGACGACGTCTGGCGCACGCTGAAAGCTCGCGAAAATGAGTGGGCGGCCAATGGCATCCGATCGATCAAGGTCATCGGCGACGCCGAAGCGCCGGGACCGATCGCCTGGGCGACCTATGCCGGCCACCGCTTCGCCCGCGAGCTGGACGAAGCCGATATCGGTGACGCGCTGCCTTTCCGGCGCGAGGTGACGGCACTGGCGGACGGATAGTGCCGCTCAGCCGCGGAGCGGATCGACCGCTATCGTTCCTAATCCGATATCCGCTATCATCGGCTCCGTTTGGGGCTTCCTTGACCTTTGATATTATTATAATAGCCTTGCGTCGAGGGATGATGATGGCGGCGAGCAATGCGGTGTGACTTATCGGATCGGGTCGCCTTGGTCACAGGGGCGGCGGGCGCCATCGGAAGCGCCATCGCCAAACGGCTTTCGGATAACGGGGCCGCGGTTGTCGTCGCCGATATCGACATGGCAGGCGCCGAGCGTGTCGCGGCCGGCCTGCGCAACGCGATGGCCTGCGGGCTCGACATTCGCGACGGCCAATCGGTCGATGCCGCGATCGCCAGGGTTTTGGAGCGGCACGGCCGGCTCGACATCCTGGTCAACAATGCCGGCGTCAATACTTTGGCGCACCGCGTCACCATAGACGAATTCCCTGCCGAGGAATGGGATCGCATCACCGGCATCGACCTCGACGGCCTCTACATCATGAGCCGCGCCGCGCTGGCGCCGATGCTCGCCGCCGGCAAGGGCGGGCGTATCGTCAACATCGCCTCGGTCGTCGGCCTTGCCGCGATGCGGCTGCAAAGCCCGTTCGTTGCCGCCAAGGCCGCCATCGTCCATCTGACGCGGTCGATGGCGATCGAACTGGGCGCCAAGGGGATCCTGACCAACGCGGTCGCGCCCGGCTCGGTGCTGACCGCGCTGACCGCCAAGCTGTTCTACGGCGACGACGGCAAGTTCGCCGGCCGCACGCGGGAGTTTCTCGCCCATGTGCCGCTCGGCCGGCCGGCCGAGCCGGAGGAGATCGCCGAGGCCGTGCTGTTCCTGGCCTCTCCGGCCGCCAGCTACATCAACGGCCAGGTGCTGGCCGTCGATGGCGGCTGGACCGCGGGGTACATGATGTGAGCGCCGCCATGGAAATCGATCTCGCCGGCGCCGCGATCGCGCTGGACGGTGAAACCAATGCGATCGTCGATGCGGTGCTCGCAGCCCTGCGCGCCAATGGCGGGCGTATCGTCGAAGGCGCCCCGACAGGTGCTGCCGATATCCTGCTGGTCTCGTGTCCGCTGCGTCCGGGAACGAAAGCCGGCGATCCGCGCTCGCTGTATGCCGA
>NZ_RZTO01000244.1:0-7627 GCF_003997225.1 Mesorhizobium sp. M2C.T.Ca.TU.002.02.1.1 | reverse complement strand
TGCTTCCCTCCCGCCGCACTTGCGCCTCGCCGCAACTATGGCGCCAGGCCGTTGCGGTTTGGTTTCCGATTTGCCAACACCGCCGGGGAACCTTATGTCTGGCGGCCAGGACTGACAACAAAGATACCCATGGCGCGCGCGTTCCTGTTCGTTCTCGATTCTTTCGGCATCGGCGGCGCGGCCGACGCGGAACGCTATGGCGATGCCGGTGCCGACACGTTCGGACATATATTCAAGGCCTGCGCCGACGGTCGCGCCGACCGGGACGGCCTGCGCAGCGGGCCGCTCGCGGTGCCCAACATGATGTCGCTCGGGCTTGGTCGGGCGGCGCAAACCGCGACGGGATTGAGAACCGCCATCGACGCGCCGCCGATCGCCTCGGCTTTTCACGGCGCCGCCCAGGAAGTGTCGAGCGGCAAGGATACGCCCTCCGGCCACTGGGAGATCGCCGGCCTGCCGGTGCGTTTCGACTGGGGCTATTTCCCCGACACGGTGCCGGCCTTTCCGGCCGGACTGACCGAAGCGATCATCCGCGAGGGCAAGCTGCCGGGCATCCTCGGCAACTGCCATGCGCCCGGGACCGAGATCATCGAGCGTTTCGGCGAGGAGCATATCCGTACCGGCAAGCCGATCTGCTATACTTCGGTGGACTCCGTGTTGCAGATCGCCGCGCATGAAACGCATTTCGGCCTGGAGCGGCTTTATGAGCTATGCCTCACAGTGCGTCGGCTGGTCGACCCCTTGAAGATCGGGCGCGTGATCGCGCGGCCGTTCGTGGGCGAGACGCCCGCCACGTTCCAGCGTACCCACAATCGCCGCGACTACGCGGTGCCGCCGCCGGAGCCGACCCTGCTCGACCGGCTGACCGGGCGCGGCAGCAAGGTCATCGCCGTCGGCAAGATCGGCGACATCTTCGCTCATCGCGGCATTTCGGAAGTGCGCAAGGCCGGCGGCAACATGGCGATGTTCGACAAGGCGCTCGGCGCGATGGACGATGCCGGCGACGGCGACCTGGTCTTTGCCAATTTCGTCGATTTCGATACCGAGTTCGGCCACCGGCGCGATGTCGCCGGCTATGCCGCGGCGCTCGAGGCCTTCGACCGCCGGCTGCCGGAGGCATTTTCGCGCATCAGGCCGGGCGACCTTCTCATCCTTACCGCCGACCATGGCAACGATCCGACCTGGCGCGGCACCGACCATACGCGCGAACGCGTTCCGGTGATCGGCATCGGGCCGGGGCTGAAGGGCGGCGACATCGGACTGAGGCCGACCTTCGCCGACATCGGCGAAACCGTCGCGGATCATCTCGGCCTGGCAACCGGCCGCCATGGGACATCCTTCCTCGCGACGATAGGCGGCCATGCCTGAGCTGCCTGAGGTCGAGACGGTCCGGCGCGGACTGCAGCCGGTCCTGGAAGGGGCACGGCTCGTCAAGGTCGAGGCACGCAGGCCCGACCTTCGCTTTCCTTTTCCCGAGCGCTTTTCGGAGCGGCTTGCCGGCAAGACCGTGACGGCGCTTGGCCGGCGCGCCAAATATCTGACGATGCATATCGAAGACGGCCCGGTGCTCATCTGTCATCTCGGCATGTCGGGATCGTTCCGGGTCGAGGCCGCCGCGAGCAGCGACATCCCCGGCGCCTTCCATCACGAGCGCTCAAAAAGCGCAGTGCACGACCATGTCGTGTTCGACGTCGTCTCGGAAAAAGGCAAGCGCTCCCGCGTCATCTTCAACGACCCGCGCCGCTTCGGCTTCATGCTGTTTGCCGAAGGCGCGCCGGACGCGCATCCGATGCTGGCGGGACTCGGCATCGAGCCAACTGGCAACGCGCTCGACGGCCCCTTGCTCGCCTCGCTGCTGAAGGATCGCAGATCGCCGCTCAAGGCGGCGCTGCTTGACCAGCGGCTGATCGCCGGGCTCGGCAATATTTATGTCTCGGAAGCACTGTGGCGCGCCGGGCTCTCGCCGCTGCGCGAAGCCGGCACCATCGCCGGGTCGGCCAAGAAGGCGAAGGAACAAAGCGAACGCCTCGCCGAGGCGATCCGCTCGGTCATCGCCGATGCGATCGCCGCCGGCGGCTCCTCGCTGCGCGATTATGTCCAGGCCGACGGATCGCTCGGCTATTTCCAGCATTCCTTCGCGGTCTACGATCGCGAGGGGGAGCCGTGCCAGAAGCCGGGCTGCCGCGGCCACGTCGAGCGCATCGTGCAAAGCGGCCGCTCGACCTTCTATTGCCGGACCTGTCAGCGGTAAGCTAGGAACGGTATCGATCACCACCGCCGCGGAAGGAAGCGAAGCATGACCTATGAAACCATTATCGTGGAAACACGCGGCAAGGTCGGGCTGATCACGCTGAACCGGCCCAAGGCGCTCAATGCGCTGAATTCGCAAGTGCTCGCCGAGGTCGTGGCGGCGGCGAGCGCGTTCAACGCCGATCCCGCGATCGGCGCGATGGTGCTCACGGGCTCGGAAAAGGCGTTTGCCGCCGGCGCCGACATCAAGGAAATGCAGGCGCTGTCCTTCGCCGACGCCTACAGCCAGGACTTCTTCGTCGGCTGGGAGGAATTCACGCGCACGCGCAAGCCCATCATCGCGGCGGTCGCGGGCTATGCACTCGGCGGCGGCTGCGAGCTGGCCATGATGTGCGACTTCATCATCGCCGGCGACAACGCCAGATTCGGCCAACCCGAAATCACGCTAGGCGTCATGCCGGGCATGGGCGGGTCGCAGCGGCTGACCCGCTTCGTCGGCAAGTCGAAGGCGATGGACATGTGCCTCACCGGGCGGATGATGGACGCGGCCGAAGCCGAGCGGAGCGGACTGGTATCGCGGGTGGTTCCGGTCGCCGAGCTCACCGAGGAAGCGCTGAAGGCGGCGGCGAAGATCGCCGAGTTCTCGCTGCCATCGGTGATGATGGCCAAGGAGGCCGTCAACCGCGCTTACGAGACGACGCTCGCCGAGGGGCTGCGCTTCGAACGCCGTCTGTTCCATTCGCTGTTTGCGCTCGACGACCAGAAGGAAGGCATGGCCGCCTTCGTCGAGAAGCGGAAGCCGAATTTCACCAACCGCTAGGGCGTGCCGCCCGATGATTGAAAGCGGATGACGGCGCGCCGCGCTTTCAGTCTCCAAAAAGGCCGCCCAAAAAGACTGCCAAGTGGCGTTGACGCGCCGGAAAAGCTGAACTATAAGCCGCACCAACCGAGGCGGCCCTGTGGCTGCCCGTTTGTTTTTTGCGCCCTGCGGCACCCCGCTGGCGCCCACCAGATCAGAAGAGAGGCATCATGGCCAACACGTCTTCGGCCAAAAAGGCAACGCGCAAGATCGCCCGCCGCGCGGCGGTCAACAAGAACCGTCGCTCGCGTGTCCGCACTTATGTCCGCAAGGTCGAAGAGGCGCTGGCCGCCGGCGACAAGGCCGCGGCAGTGGAAGCCTTCAAGGCGGCGGAGCCGGAATTGATGCGCGCCGCCACCAAGGGCGTTGTCCACAAGAACACGGCTTCCCGCAAGGTTTCGCGGCTGGCCCAGCGGGTCAAGACGCTGTCGGCCTGACCGACTTAATCCTTAATCCATCGATGTGGAAACCCGGCCGCGCAGGCCGGGTTTTTTCGTTTGCCGGCAAGTACTTAAAAAAATCGCTCGCGAGCAACGCTTGTGACGCGATTCCAATGCCAGTAATGTTTTGCCGGCATATTCAGTGCCGCTGATATCGGCACGCCCTCCCCGCGGCAACTGCCCAAATTTGTCTGTCAGAAAATCCGTAGTTTTTTCATGGACTTACGGCGGGTCATCCACAGCTTGTTCAACTCACGGTCGAGCGGCAGGGGAGAAGTAGCTGTCAAGAGAATTATTTCAGAATATTTCGTTTCAGGCGGCCTTTTTCATATTCGCCGGAAAAGGGTTTGAATCACAATGGCTTTGTCAAAACGTGCCGTCCCGGCACCCGATTTCAAGCCCCGTCCGGTAACCAGATTCGTTAAAAAACCGTTAGATGTGGCCTTGCCCTATCCACAGCGATTTCGGTAATGTCCATCCATCGAAGGGACGGGCTTTAGCCCCTGACCCAGCCTGAATCGGCCAGCACAAAATGGCGGAATTCATGACGTGGAGCAATTCCGCGCGTGGCTTGGTTTGTCTCTTCGGTGCGGGTAGGGGACTGGCGTAATTGTACATGGCGATCGATGTCTCGCCGGCGTTTTCGCCGGAGGGTAGCGTATTGCCTTGGCTTTGTCGAAAGCCGGCGTGCGGAGCCGGCAGCTGGTCCCTTGCGCGAGTTGCGACGGTCGTTGCCGGCGGCGGCAGCGGCAACGCAGCAAATGAGGTCGCCGGACCAAGAATGCAGGAGGCGCATTCCCGGCGGGAAAAAGGGTACGAGAAGACAAGGAACTTTGATCATGCAAAGCGGCATCGAGAGGGAGATAGCGGGCGAGCTCCCATTTCCGGCAACTTTTGTCAAAGGGGACGACGTGGCGGTATCCAGCGACGCGGAACAGAAGTTCGAGCGGGTCAAGGCCCAACTGAAGGCGCGCCTTGGAGCCGAGGTCTATTCGAGCTGGTTCGGTCGCATGAAGGTCGCCGAGGCCTCCCGCGGCATTGTCCGCATCTCCGTGCCTACAGCCTTCCTGCGGTCCTGGATCAACGGTCATTATCTCGAGCTCATCGCGGAGCTGTGGCGGCATGAGGATCCGGACGTCCTCAAGATCGAGATCGTCGTGCGCACCGCCACGCGCCAGGGGCGCAACCATGTCGAGCCGGAAGTGGCGCCGGCGCGCAAGATGACCAAGCAGACGCATACCGCGCTCGCCAACGGCACCGCGAGCGCCGGGCGCGTGGAACAACGGGCGCCGGCGCCGCGCCCGGGCGCGCCCGCGGAACCGGAGTTCCGCCACAATGTGCTGGGGTCGCCTCTCGACCCGCGCTACACTTTCGCCTCCTTCATCGAAGGACCGTCGAACAGGGTGGCCTTCGCCGCGGCCAGGGCGGTGGCGGAATCGCAGTCGAGCGCGGTGCGTTTCAACCCGCTTTTCCTGCATGCGACCGTCGGGCTCGGCAAGACGCACCTGCTGCAGGCGATCGCGGCGGAGTCGCTACGGCACAACCCGAAGTCGCGCGTCGTCTACCTGACCGCGGAATATTTCATGTGGCGCTTCGCCACCGCGATCCGCGACAACAATGCGCTGACGCTGAAAGAGCAGCTGCGCGACATCGATCTCCTGATCATCGACGACATGCAGTTCCTGCAGGGCAAGTCGATCCAGCACGAATTCTGCCACCTCATCAACATGCTGCTCGACAGCGCCAAACAGGTCGTGGTCGCGGCCGACCGGCCGCCGTCGGAACTGGAATCGCTGGAGCCGCGCGTGCGTTCGCGACTGAATGGAGGCGTGGCGCTGGAAATGTCGGCGCCTGATTTCGCCATGCGGCTCGGCATGCTGAAGCTGCGCCGCGCCACCGCCAAGACCGATGACACCTCGCTCGACATCTCCGACGAAATCCTGGAGCACGTCGCGCGCACGGTGACCGGCAGCGGGCGTGAGCTCGAAGGCGCTTTCAACCAGCTTCTGTTCCGCCAGTCGTTCGAGCCGCAGATCACCATCGACCGCATCGACGAGATCCTCGGTCACATCTACCGCTCCGGCGAGCCGAAGCGGGTGCGCATCGAGGACATCCAGCGCATCGTGGCGCGTCACTACAACGTGTCGAAGACGGAGCTTCTGTCCAACCGGCGCACGCGCACGATCGTCAAGCCGCGGCAGGTGGCGATGTATCTGTCGAAGGTGATGACGCCGCGCTCATTGCCGGAGATCGGGCGGCGCTTCGGTGGCCGCGATCACACGACGGTGCTCCATGCCGTGCGTAAGATCGAGGACCTTTCGGGCGCGGACAACACGCTGGCGCAGGAACTCGAACTGCTCAGAAGGCTGATCAACGACCAGGCCTGAGGGGGCGCAGAAATAGCCGGCGGCGCGCTTCGCCGGCTTTATCCCCAGAAAGCCCGCGCTGCCGGCCGTAACCGGTGCCGCGGGCTTGCGTTCGCAGGCTTTTTACTGTCAGCTTACAGAGATTCTGGAAGCCTTTCAGGGCTTTCGCGGGATGCCGCCTGCCGGTGACCCGTTCATTCTTGAAGCGAGCCTGTTTGGTCATGCGTGTTATCCTGGAACGGTCAAATCTCCTGAAGTCCCTCAACCACGTCCATCGCGTGGTCGAGCGGCGCAACACCATTCCGATCCTGTCCAACGTGCTGCTCAGCGCCGAGGGCGCCAGCCTCGAGATGAAGGCGACCGACCTCGACCTCGAAGTGACGGAGGCGACGCCCGCCAAGGTCGAGCGTGGCGGCGCGACGACGGTGCCGGCGCATCTGCTCTACGACATCGTGCGCAAGCTTTCCGACGGCGCCGAGGTGATGCTGAAGACGGACGAGGACGGCAACGCGATGACCGTCACCTCCGGCCGTTCGAGCTTCCGTCTGCAGTGCCTGCCGCAATCCGACTTCCCGGAGCTTTCGGCCGGTTCGTTCTCGCATATCTTCCGGCTGGAATCGGCAGCGCTCAAGGGGCTGATCGACAAGACCCAGTTCGCCATCTCGACCGAGGAAACGCGCTACTACCTCAACGGCATCTACCTGCACACCGTTGAAGTCGGCGGCAAGCTGAAGCTGCGCTCGGTGGCCACCGACGGTCACCGCCTGGCGCGTGCCGAGATCGACGCGCCGGCAGGCTCCGAAGGCATGCCCGGCATCATCATCCCGCGCAAGACGGTGAGCGAGCTGCAGAAGCTGGTCGACGATCCCGATGTGGCGGTGACCACGGAGCTGTCGGACACCAAGATCCGCTTCACCATCGGCAGCGTCGTTTTGACCTCGAAGCTGATCGACGGCACCTTCCCCGACTATCAGCGCGTCATCCCGACCGGCAACGACAAGAAGCTGATCATAGACCGCCAGAGCTTCGCCGCGGCGGTGGACCGCGTTTCGACCATTTCCTCCGAACGCGGCCGGGCGGTGAAACTGTCGATCAATGACGGCCAGCTGACCTTAGCCGTCAACAACCCCGACTCGGGCAGCGCCACCGAGGAGCTGGCGGCCGACTATTCGTCGGACCCGATCGAGATCGGCTTCAACGCCAAATACCTGCTCGACGTCGCCGCCCAACTCACCGGCTCGGAGGCCAAGTTCATGCTGGCCGACGCCGGTTCGCCGACGCTGATCCATGACATGGCCGACGAAACCGCGCTCTATGTGCTGATGCCGATGCGGGTCTAGGTCCGGGACAGGCGTATATGTCGCCGTGACCGCGGATGCGAAACAGCTTCGGCAGCAAAGCTATGTAAGTAAGCTGACGCTTACGAATTTCCGTAACTACGCGGCGCTTTCACTCGACCTTGCGCCCGGCGCGGTGGTGCTGTCGGGCGACAACGGCGCGGGCAAGACCAATCTCCTGGAAGCGATCTCGTTCCTGACGCCTGGCCGGGGCCTGCGCCGCGCGCCCTATGCGGATGTGGCGCGCGAAGGCGGCGATGGCGGCTTCGCCCTGCATGCGCGCATCGAGGGGCCGGAAGGCCAGGTCGAGATCGGCACCGGCATTTCCGGCGGCGACGCCGCCGGCGAAGGCGGCAGGAAGGTGCGGATCAACGG
>NZ_RZTO01000243.1:0-7642 GCF_003997225.1 Mesorhizobium sp. M2C.T.Ca.TU.002.02.1.1 | reverse complement strand
CCTCAGAACCGAGGGATTTCAAATCGAAATCCAAATATAAATGATATTAATTGTTGAGGAAAAGAAACGGAGAATAGCCTCTCCGCAGAATGGAGGCGGAACGTGGCTGTAAACGTGAGGAATCGGATCTTCTAGTTGGCGCTACCCAAGGCCTAAGAGCGGCTGCGGCTGACCGCAAATGACTTCTTGACGAATAATGCTGATTTTCAGGATGCAGGCAGCTTGCATGGGGATCAACTATGGACACCTGTTCGAGGACGAATCTCAAACGCTCCGCTATCGCGCGTCGAGGTCTGATGCAGTTGAAGCGCTTTTGGCAGGTGCGACCGGCTGTGTCTTTGGCGGCAGTAGAGGTAGACCCTACCTCGACATCATCGTCGCCACGGTTCCGCACCGCCTCGAGTTCGACGCGGACGTAGAACTCAGGCACATCATATCTCAGGCTCGCGCGCGCGGAATTCCGGTCCATCGCGACATCGAAATGCTGGCTGTGGTCGCCGTGACATACGCTTTGGCGACAGCTGTCATCGCATTTGCGATTTATTTGAGACGGTGACACTAGCCCAACTGCGGCACCCGTTGCATCCAAACGTTTCGAGGTGCTTGTTGCCTTGCTAACGTTCTGCCGCATTCCACCCAAAGCGGAGTCTATAAATTGTTGGAATGGCAGCATTAGGTCAATAAATTTTCCTCATTCGATTCTCGCCGATACGTTTAATGCTTCTGGACAATTGGAGCATTGAAATGACGGACGACATGCTGCACGTGATGAAATGGCACAACGGGGAAAAGGAATATTCGCCCTTTTCCGATGCCGAGATGAAACGCCGTCAAGATGACGTGCGCAGGTGGATGGCGCAAAACGATGTCGATGCCGCCCTGTTCACGTCATATCACTGCATCAACTATTACTCTGGCTGGCTCTACTGCTACTTCGGCCGCAAATACGGCATGGTCATAGACCATGACAAGGCGACCACCATCTCGGCCGGCATCGACGGCGGTCAACCTTGGCGCCGCAGCTCAGGTGACAATCTTACATACACCGACTGGCGCCGCGACAATTTCTATCGCGCGGTACGGCAACTGACCGCCGGCGCCAGGCGTGTCGGAATCGAGTTCGACCATGTGTCGCTCGATTTCCGCAGGCAGCTTGAAGAAGCCTTGCCGGCGGTGGAGTTTGTGGATGTGGGCCAGCCGTCCATGTGGATGCGGACGATCAAGTCGGCGGAGGAGCAGAAGCTTATCCGCGAAGGCGCTCGGGTTTGCGATATCGGTGGCGCCGCTTGCGTGGCGGCAGTCAAGGCTGGCGTGCCGGAGCACGAAATTGCAATTGCCACCACCAACGCGATGATCCGCGAAATTGCCAAGGCGCATCCTTTTGTCGAGCTGATGGACACATGGACCTGGTTCCAGTCCGGCATCAACACCGACGGCGCGCACAATCCGGTCACCAATCGCGTCGTCCAGTCGGGCGACATTCTCTCGCTCAACACGTTCCCGATGATCTTCGGGTATTACACCGCGCTGGAGCGTACGCTGTTCTGCGACCACGTCGATGATGCCAGCTTGGACATCTGGGAAAAGAACGTGGCGGTTCATCGCCGTGGCCTGGAGCTGATCAGGCCTGGTGCACGGTGCAAGGACATCGCAGTCGAGCTCAATGACATGTACCGGCAGTGGGATCTGCTCAAGTACCGCTCTTTCGGATACGGGCATTCCTTCGGCGTGCTGTGCCACTACTACGGCCGCGAAGCCGGCGTGGAATTGCGCGAGGACATCGACACCGAGCTCAAGCCCGGGATGGTCGTGTCCATGGAACCGATGGTGATGCTGCCCGACGGCGCGCCGGGTGCCGGCGGCTATCGCGAGCACGACATACTGATCATCAAGGAAGACGGAGCCGAGAACATCACCGGCTTCCCGTTTGGCCCCGAGCACAACGTCGTCAGGAACTGAGATGGCCCCGTATCTTCCTGTCGATTGCCCGACCAGAGTGACGGACCGGAACGGCTGTTCCGCATCCTTTGCTAAGCCGATGTTCGGATTGATCAAGCAAACGGCCCGGTGGATTGTCCGGCGCCTTCGAGCGCAGTTTCGCCCGATCCCGCCGGATTCCGCCGACAATGAAAGGCGATGGGAGCCGCCGCCGTATCATTTTTGAAGACGCTCGCTTTCGTCGAAGCCAGGGGAGCATCAGCGTATGGCAGCCCTCCTGGCCATTTACGATCACGCTTTTAGGCGCTTCAGAATTCCGTTTTCAGCGCGTCGACTATTCCAGACACGCAGACATCCAGAAGAATCTCGCCTTTCTCTTTCGAAGCCTCTTTCGGCGAAGAGAGGGTACCGCTCTTGGGCGTCCACTCCGGCTTCGGCGGATAGACGTCATAGGGAGGGAAGCTTGCGGGCAAGTGGTCGACGGCGCGGTTCAGGTTGACCAAATGCGGGTACAGCGCGAGCATGAGCGACGTTTCGAGGACACCGCCGTGCTCGATGTCCCAGCCGGCGAATCCGTTCGGGTAGAGCCTGGCAATCGTAGCCTTGTCGACGAAATCCCAATAGGAAAGAACGACGATCTTCATGTCGTCGATGCCGCCCCAGCGCAGCTCGCGCAAGGCCAGATCGATGCCCTCTACGATGAACCAGGAGTTCTCGAAGTGGCCGTTGACGAGACAGATCTTGCGCACGCCGTGACGGGCGAATTCCTTGATCACGTCGCGTAGCGCCGAAACCAGCGTGGCGCCGTCGAGACTGGTCGTGCCGGGCAGATGGTTTCCGCCGCCCGACTTCTGATGCGACTTATAGCCATAGGTGAAGGGCGGAGCGACGAGCGCCCCGACCACGTCGGCAACGCGCCGCGCGAACTCAACGGGCAGCAATACGTCCACGTGCATCGGCATGTGGCAGCCGTGCTGCTCCATGGATCCGATCGGGACGAGAATCGGGACCGAGCCGTCCCGAACCTTGGCATCGTAGTCGGGCCACGGAAGTTCCGCGGCAAAGACTGTTTCGGCTGACATTGAGGACCTCCAGTTTCCAAAACCATGAGATGATTGAAGTCGGTCCTCGGATATGAGAAATTTATAATCATCATCTCTGTATGAAAGATCTTAATTCATGCGCAGCTTCACCAATTTCCAAACCGACCTGCTGCGGTCGTTTGTATCGGTGGTCGACCTCGGGGCCTTTACAAAGGCAGGCGATGCGCTCGGGCGTACGCAGCCGGCGATTTCTTTGCAGATAAAGAGGCTTGAAGAACTCGTTGGGGCGCCGATCATCAGGCAGGTCGGCCGGGCGCTGCTCCTGACCAGCGAAGGCGAGATGCTGTTGAGCTACGCGCGTGAGATGCTGCGCCTGAACGACGAGTTGGCCTCTCACTTCAATCGGGCGAAAATCGCCGGAGTGATCCGGGTCGGCCTGCCCAACGACTACGCTGTCGCCTTTCTGCAAGGCGTGATCACCGAGTACACGCGACGGCATCCTGAAATATCGCTTGAGCTGCATTGCGGCTGGAGCGCGGAAATCCTTGACCGCCTGCGCGCCGACGAGCTCGACCTTGCGGTGGCGATGGTCAACAACGAGCGCGCGCAATACCTTTCCCGGTCATGGATCGAGCGGCCGATTTGGGCTGCGGCCGAGGGCGCAAGCTACGATCGCGCCAAGGGGGTTCCTCTGGCCGCCCATCCGGAAGGCTGTGCCTACAGGGCGCGGATGATTCAGGCTCTGGACGAGGCGAACGTTCGCTGGCGCATAGCCTACACGGGCTCCGGCATAGGCGGCCTGCAGAACGCCGTCGTAAACGGACTTGGGGTCAGCGCGCTCACGCGTTACACGATGCTCAGCGGCATGCGTACTCTGGACGAGCGCGACGGATTTCCGCCTCTAGCCGAGATCCGCGTGGGGCTTTTCTACAAGCATCCGCGCCTGTCAGATGCAGGCATTGGGTTGGTCAATCATGTCGTTGCCAGGCTGGACGAGGCTGGGGTTTCGGGCGACCCGATAAAGCGCCAAATGGAGCTTGATCGGCAATAAGCATCGAAAATGCAAAAATTATTGGAATTAATTTTTCAAATGGGTTGTCCCCTCCTAGCGTGCCTGCAGCCAAAAACTAGAAGGGGAATGACATGACAGGCAGTTTCCTATCTTCGCGTCGTGCCACTCGGCGCGACGTTCTCAAGACCGCCGCCGTTTTCGGCGGTACCGCGCTCGCTACACCGTATTTGAACAGGCGAGCCTTTGCGGACCCGATCGAACTCACCATGCTCGCTTGGTACGGGCATGCCGAACCCGATGTCGTTTCCGAATTCGAGGCGGCGAACAACGTTAAGTTCAAGCCGAAATACTACAGCGGTGGCGACAACATGATGGGGTTGATCTCGCAATCCCCGCCGGGAACCTACGACCTTGTCCTGTCGGATGCCGAGTATGTCCAAGGGCTCCACGAGGCGGGGTATATCGAAGAGCTTGATCCGAAGGACTACAGCTTCGACGACTACTTCCCGGAGTTTCAGCGCTTCCCGGGAAACTGGGAGGGCGACAAGCTCTTTTCCGTCGTGACGCGTTTCGGCTTCCTCGGCGTTTCCTACAACACCGACGCGCTGACCGAGAAGGATGTCGACACCTACAACGTCTACTGGAGCGACAAGCTCAAGGGCAAGGTCGGCCACTATGACTGGCATCTGCCGAACCTCGGTCAGATCAGTCTGTTGAGCGGCAATGCCAAGCCCTACGACATAGACGATGCTCGCTGGTCGGCGGTGCAGGACAAGACCATGAGCCTGCGCAAGAACATCGGCGGCTTCTTCGACTACGGAGGAACGTTCTCGTCATTGAAGAACGGGCAGATGTTGGCGATGGCCGGCATTGGCGACTGGATCACGGGCGTTCTGCAGAAGAGCGGTGCCAAGGTGGCAAGCCATATCCCGCAGGAAGGCGGCCTCCAGTGGTCGGAATGCTTCTGCGTCGGCAAGGGGACCAGCAAAGGCGACCTGGCCAAAAAATGGATCCAGTACATCACCTCGGCGAAGGGGCAGGTCAAATCTGCTGAAATGGCTGCGTATCCCGCATTGGTCCCGAACAAGAAGGGTTGGGATCTGCTGAACCAAGTCGATCCCGCAGAGGCCAAGCGCCAGGGCATGACGAAAGAACCCGGCAACGCTATGGACATGATCCGTTCAGGACGCATCCGATATCGGCAATGGCCCGTCCAGCAGGATCTTGGTGCTTGGAACGACTTCTGGACGAAGTATAAAAGCGCTTGATCCGACGCGGCTGGCGGCCTCTTCGCCGCCAGCCGTTCCAGGCTGTCAGGCCGATCCCTCGCCCGCAAGACTGCAGACATGGTTCCTCGCCTCTCCATCTACGGACTGACGTTCGCTTTGCCGCTGCTGCTTTGGCAAATGCTGTTCTTCCTGCTGCCGCTGGCATTCCTGGTAGCGCTGAGCTTTTGGTCGGTGCACAATTTCCGGCTGGAGTCGGATTTCAACCCGAGCAACTGGTCGTTCATGCTCGGACGGCTGGTGTTCTGGCAAGCCTATGCTGTGACCTGGGCGCTGGCCGCTGCCGGCAGCCTGCTCGCTTCGGCGCTCGCCTTCCCATGCGCCTATGCCATCTCTTTCAAGCTTTCCGACACAGGCCGGCGCTGGGCGGTTTTCCTCATGGTGATCCCGTTCTTCACCAGCTACCTGGTGCGCGTCTATTCCTGGCAGGTCTTCCTGTCGGATCACGGTATCATCAACGGCCTCTTCGGCCAGTTCGGCATCGGCCCGTTCCACCTCCTGAATACGCCCGGCGCGATACTGGTCGGCTACCTCACCCTGAGCCTGCCGCTGGTGATCTTGCTGCAAGTTTTCAGCCTTTCCTACGTCGACCGAACGCTCATCGAGGCGGCGCACAATTTGAGGGCTGGGAGAATCCGCACGGTCTTTGCCGTTGTCATTCCTTCGGCTCGCGTCGGGCTGGTCATCGCCGCCTTGTTCGCGTTCATCCTGTGCTTTGGGGATTTCGTAAGCCCCGTGTATCTCGGAGGCGGGAATCCCACCACGCTCTCCATCCTTATCACCGATACAACGAAGTCTGGTCAGCAATGGCCGCGCGCCGCGGTGATCGCGCTGACGATGATCCTGACGCTCATGGCAGTGGCTTTTGCTGCTGTGCGCTTCGCCTACCGGGGAGCACGCAAATGAGCCAAAACCGGGCTGGCGATCCCAATCGCAACCGCACCATCGACATACTTCTCAAAGGCTGGGTTGCCCTCAGCTTCCTCTTTGTGTTCGCGCCGATCGCGGCAAGCTTCATATTCTCCTTCAATTCGGATCGTTTCCCGACGATCCCGCTCGGCCACTTCAGCGTCGAATGGTATCAAGTGGTGATTTCCGACCCGCTGGTCTGGGACGGCCTCAGGAACACTCTTGTGGTGGCCGGGTTCGTAGCTGTGATGGCTACCGCCCTTGGCTTCGGCGCGGCGTACACTGACTACCGTTATCAATTTTTCGGCAAGCAGGCCTATCTCGCGCTTGCCCTGCTTCCGCCTACGATTCCCGCAGTGATCATGGGTCTGGCGATGCTGTCCTATCTGTCGCGCCTCACCCTTTCGGGAGACGCATTCTCGGTTATCATCGCCCACGTGGTGATCTGCGCGCCCTTCGCTATGGCCATCATACGGTTGCGTTTGTCCCAAATGGATGCCGCTCTCGAGCCTGCGGCGTGGAACCTCGGGGCGACGCAATGGGGCGCGATGCGCCACGTGGTCATTCCTTTCTGCCTGCCGTCGATCCTGGCTGCCCTGTTCATAACGATGGCCGTTTCTTCCGACGAATTCGCCGTGGCCTGGTTCGTCTCCGGTCTCAACGAGACGTTGCCGGTAAAGGTGCTAGGCTTCCTCCAAGGCCAGGTCAGTCCGCGCATCAACGTGATCGGCACCTTCGTGTTCATCGTTTCGATGACATTGGTGGTACTGGCGCAACTGCTTATGAAACGCGGCGCTGCGGCCGCCAGGACGGAGTGAACACCGATGGCTGATCAAGCACTTGTTGTGTTCGACGGTGTGGCCAAGCGTTTCGGCAATTTCGTAGCCGTCGAACCAATGAACCTGGATATCCGCAAGGGCGAGTTCCTGGCCATCATGGGCTCAAGCGGCTGCGGCAAGACGACGACGCTGCGAATGCTTGCCGGGCTGGAAGCGCCGAGCGAGGGTGAAATCCGCCTTGCCGGCAAGCGCATCAATGATCTGCCAACGTGGCAGCGGGACACGCCGATGGTGTGGCAGAGCCTGGCTCTGTTTCCCTTCCTGACGGTGCGCGAGAATGTCGAGTTCAGCCTTCGCATGCGTGGCGTCGAAAAAGCGGAGCGGCGCCGCCGCGCCGAGCAGTGGCTGGAGCGACTGCAGATCGCCGAGTTCGCTCACCGAAACGTGGCGCACCTTTCCGGCGGCCAGCGCCAGCGCGTCGCGTTGGCTCGTTCGCTCGTGACCGAACCCCAAATCCTGCTTCTTGACGAGCCCCTCTCGGCTCTGGACGCCCATCTCAAAGTTCGCATGCAGACGGTATTGTCAAATCTGCAAAGGGAGTTGGGAATCACGTTCGTGTACGTCACCCACAGCCAGTCCGAAGCTTTCTCGATGGCTGATCGTGTCGTGATCATG
>NZ_RZTO01000242.1:0-7675 GCF_003997225.1 Mesorhizobium sp. M2C.T.Ca.TU.002.02.1.1 | reverse complement strand
GTCAGCCACCGCATCAAGAAATGTGCCTGGAACGATGATTATCTCATCCAGGCCATAACCCATATGCGATAGCCCTGCCCTTGCGGGGGAGATGGCCGGCAGGCAGAGGGGGGCGCTGTCCCGCCAGCCTCAAAGGATAGGCAACTCAATGAGCGAAGATCTCCCCGTCCTCTCCCCCGTCGAAGCCCGCGTGCTGGGCTCTCTGATCGAGAAGAAGGAACTGACGCCGGATGTCTATCCGCTGACGCTCAATGGCGCGCATCAGGCCGCCAACCAGAAGACGGCGCGCGAGCCGGTGATGGCGCTGGAGCTGACCGAGGTTCGGCGGGCGCTGAGCACGCTCGAGCAGAAGGGCTTGGTGCGCCAGGCCTTCGCCTCGCGGGTCGAGCGTTACGAGCACCTGATGGCGCAGCGCTTTTCACTGACCACGCCCCAGATCGCGGTGATCGGGCTTTTGCTGCTGCGCGGCGCGCAGACGGCGCATGAATTGCTGGCGCGTTCGGAGCGCATGGCGCGCTTCGCCTCGATCGAGGAGCTGCGCGACAATCTCGACCTCATGATCGGCCGCCGGCCGCCGCTCATCCAACTGCTCGAACGCGCGCCCGGACAGCGCGAGGAGCGCTATGTGCATTTGCTGAGCGGGCCGGTCGAGGCTACGGCGGTGGCGGCGCCCTGGCAGCCGCCGGCGTCGGCAGACTCCGGCCTCGAGGCGCGCGTCAGGGCGCTGGAGGAAGAGGTCGCGGCATTGCGGGCGAAGATCGAGGCGCTGGGCGGGCAGCTCACCAGATAGGTTGGCGCGAGGCCCCCCTCTCTGTCCTGCCGGACATCTCCCCCTCAAGGGGGGAGATCAGACGTCACGCCGGCTTTCGCCAATCGCCGACGTTGAAATAGGAGAGCCGGCATTCGAGCTGCCAATCTCCCCCCTTGAGGGGGAGATGCCCGGCAGGGCAGAGAGGGGGGCGAAGGATCGCTACCCCGCGAAACTGATCACCCCAATCGTGCGTCCAGCGACACCTTGATCGCCCCCAGCGCCTTCGACACCGGGCACTCCGCCTTGGCCTTCTCGGCCAGTTCCTTGAACTTCGCCGCGTCGATGCCCGGCACCTTGCCGACCAGGGTGATGGCGCTGCCGGTGATGCCGGTGCCGGGGACCAGCGTCACCACCGCCTTGGCGTCGAGCTCGGCGGCCGGCGTGCCGTTCTCGGCGAGGAAGTGCGACAGCTGCATGGCGTAGCAGCCGGCATGCGCGGCGGCGATCAGCTCTTCCGGATTGGTGCCGGACTTGCCGCTTTCGTCCTCGAAACGCGCCTTGAACGAATAGGGCGTACCTTTCAAGGTGCCGCTCTGGGTGTCCAGCGTGCCCTTGCCTTCTTTCAGATTGCCCTTCCAGACGGCGTTTGCGGTGCGGTCCATGGAGTCCTCCTGCCTTGTCGGGGTTTTCGCCAGCGGCGCCAGCGTTCACCTGAACTATAGCGCGGGCGCTGAAGAAGACCATCCGGCTCCAGGCGTCAAAAATTTCAAAGAAAGTTGCGCGCGAAAATGTCGACTTCGGCCGGGCCGGCGCGTCCTGCGAGGGCCACGAGGTTCGTGGCCGAACGGAGGCTCGCATGGACGATCTGTTTTTCTCACTCTGGCGACGTTCGGGAGGCAAGCCGCAACGCAGGGAAGACTTCTGGCTGAACCCGCCGCCATCCGGCTTCGGCCGGCTTTTGGTGGCGGTTGCCGTCATCGGGGTTGCCGCGTGCCTTCTCGACCATGCCGGGGCAGCCAAAGGCGCGGCTGACACCGTCCGGACCGCATCCTATGGTTCATCGCAATAAGGGAGCCGGAAATGAGATATGTGCTTTTGGTCTACGGCCAGGAAAAGGATCTCTTCGCGCTTAGCCCGCGGGAATCGGCCAAGCTCGACGCCGATTCGCTGGCCCATGACAGGGAATTGGAGAGGCAGGGCAAGCTGATCGTCGCGCAGGCGCTGCAGCCGGGGAAGATGTCGAAGTCGCCCAGGCGGCGCAAAGGCAAGCGGCTGGTGACCGACGGGCCGTTCGCCGAGACCAAGGAGCAATTGCTGGGCTTCCTCATGGTCGAGGCGGCGGATCTCGACGAGGCGCTGGCGATCGCCGACCGCGTTCCGTTGGCCGAGCTCGGCACCGTCGAGATCAGGGCGATCTACGACATACCGGGGTCGTGACGGCGCGTCGGGTCTGCGCTCCGCTTCGCGTCGCTCCGCCGTGGATGACGACCGCGGCTATCCCGCCAGCGGGCGGCCTATCAGATCGCCTCGCCCTTCAGCAGCCGTGGCGTGTCCCCCGACAGGCCCGAGGCCTGGCGGATGAAGAAATCCTTGAGCTTCGGCATGCGCTCGACCAGGCCGAGGCCGAGATCGCGCACGGCGCGCAGCGGGCCGATGTCGTTGGAGAACAGCCGGTTCAGGACATCGGTGGTGACGCCCATCTGCAGCGTGTCGAAGCGGCGCCATTGCTGGTAGCGCTCGAGCACGTCGAGGGCGCCGATGTCCTGGCCGAGCCGGTCGGCCTCGACCACCACTTCGGCGAGCGCCGCCACGTCCTTGAAGCCGAGATTGAGGCCCTGGCCGGCGATCGGGTGGATGCCGTGCGCGGCGTCCCCGGCGAGCGCGATGCGCGGCGCGACGAAGGCGCGCGCCAGCGTCAGGCCGAGCGGCCAGGCGCGCGGCTTGTCGGCGACGCGGATTTCGCCGAGCTTCAGGCCGAAGCGCTGTTCCAGATCATGCTCGAAGACGAACTCGTCGCCCTCGACCAGCGCCTTGGCATCTTCCGTGCGCTCCACCCAGACGATCGACGAACGGTTGGTGCCGTCCTTGTCCGGCTTCAGCGGCAGCGTGGCGAAGGGGCCCGCGGGGAGGAAATGCTCCTCGGCGCGGCCGTTGTGCGGCCGTTCATGCGCCACCGTGCAGACGATGCCGGACTGGCCGTATTCCCATTTGACCGTCTTGATGCCGGCCATGTCGCGCAGCTTCGAATTGACGCCGTCGGCGGCGACAAGCAGCCGCGCCTTAAGCGTCGCGCCGTCCGCCAGATGCACGGTGATGCCGGCGCCGTTCGTGTCGAAGGCGCTGACCGCCATGCCCTCGATGATGTCGATGCCGAGCTTTTCGGCGCGCCGGCGCAGCGCGCCGTTGAGATCCCGGTTGGCGACCATGTGAGCGAAAGGCTCGCCGGGCGCCACCTCGCCGTCGAAGGTCAAAAACACCGGGCGCACCGGGTCGGCGGCGCGCGAGTCGGTGATGATCATCTCGGTGATCGCCTGCGCTTCCGGCGCGATCTCTTCCCAGACGCCGAGCTGCTCCAGCATGCGGCTGGCGGCCGCGGCGATGGCCGAGGCGCGGCCGTCCTTCTGCCAGACTCCGGCAGGGGCGGCGTCGACGACGGCGATGGCGAGGCCCGGCCTCGCCTGCTTCAGCGACACGGCCGCCGTGAGGCCGACATAGCCCGCGCCGGCGATGAGCACGTCGAGCGGCGCCTCGCGGCTTCCGTTCGCTTCCGCTTCCTTCGGCTTGCGGTCGACCATGGCATCATCCTTTCACGGCTTCGGCCGGCTGCCGTTTGCGGCCTTGACTGCCTGCGCGTCCTGTCCGAAACCGGCCATGGCACATCCTTGAAGGATTTCAAACATGACCGCGGCCATGGACGAGCTTCTCGATATTCTCGACCTCGAGCAGCTCGAACACAATCTGTATCGTGGTCGCAGCCCCAAGGTCGACTGGCAGCGCGTCTTCGGCGGCCAGACCATCGCGCAAGCGCTGGTCGCGGCGCAGCGCACCGTGGAGCCGGAACGCCATGTGCATTCGCTGCACGGCTATTTCATGCGGCCGGGCGACACCAAGCTGCCGATCGTCTACGAGGTCGACCGCATCCGCGACGGCGGCTCCTTCGCCACGCGCCGGGTCGTGGCGATCCAGCATGGCCAGGCGATCTTCTCGCTGGAGGCTTCCTTCCAGCAGGACGAGATCGGGCTCGAGCACCAATTGCCGATGCCGCGCGACGTGCCGGCGCCCGACACGCTGCTCACCCAGCGCGAGCTCTTGGGAAAATTCGGCGAGGCGGTGCCGGAAGGCATCAGGCGCTACTGGGAGCGCGATCGTCCGATCGAGATGAAGCCGGTGATGCTGAAGCACTATACGAGCCGCGAGAAGCTGGATCCGCAGCAGAACATCTGGATCCGCACCACCGGTCCGGTGCCGGAAAACCGCGCCATCCAGGCAGCCGTGCTTGCCTATCTTTCGGATATGACGCTGCTCGACACCTCAACCTTCGCGCATGGCCGCGCCATCTTCGACCGCGACATCCAGGCCGCCAGCCTCGACCACGCCATGTGGTTCCATCGCAGCCATTCGCTCGACGACTGGATCCTCTACAACCAGGACAGCCCGTCGACGCAAGGGTCGCGCGGCTTCACCCGCGGCTCGCTGTTCGCGCGCGACGGCACGCTGATCGCCTCCGTCGCCCAGGAAGGGCTCATCCGGCTCAAACGTTGAGCCGGCCTCCCGTATTTGCCTGCAAAACGCGCATTTTTGATTTTCTGCCTACTTTTTAGGCTGTGATGCCTGTCAAGCTGTGCGCGAATGATGTGCACTGGTCGGCCATCCCCTTTGTTTACAACAGGTTAACACCCTGCTTCGGCAACTGGCACGGAGCTTGAATCCTGTCGTGCACTCTCCGGCTCCTCGGGATCGGTGAAGGTGTGCAAACGCGGGGGACCGCAACAGCAAAGGGTGAAACCTTATGAAAATCGTGATGGCAATCATCAAGCCGTTCAAGCTCGACGAGGTGCGCGAAGCGCTCACCGCCGTCGGCATCCAGGGCCTGACCGTCACCGAAGTCAAAGGCTACGGGCGTCAGAAGGGACACACGGAAATCTATCGCGGCGCGGAATACGCGGTCAGCTTCCTGCCCAAGATCAAGATCGAGGTCGCCGTCGGGGTCGACATGGTCGACAAGGCCGTCGAAGCCATCACCGCGGCCGCCAAGACCGGCCAGATCGGCGACGGCAAGATCTTCGTCTTCGGCATCGACCAGGCGGTGCGCATCCGCACCGGCGAAACAGACACCGACGCGCTCTGAGCGGCGACCATCCATTCCAACGGAGAGTTCAATGAATATTCCTTCCACCTTGAAGACGACGGGACGCGCGGCCGCTTCGCTCGCGCTCGTGGCCATGAGCACCGTCGCCGCCATCGCGCAGGAGGCCGCCCCGGCAGCCACCGCTGCTGCGCCTGCCGCGCCGGCGCCCGCCCTCGACACCGGCAACACCGCCTGGATGCTGACCTCGACGGCGCTGGTGCTGATGATGACCATCCCGGGCCTGGCGCTGTTCTATGGCGGCATGGTGCGCAAGAAGAACGTGCTCGCCACCATCATGCAGAGCTTCGCCATCACCTGCCTGGTGACGGTACTGTGGTTCATGTTCGGCTATTCGCTGGCCTTCTCCGACGGCGGCGCCACGAATGCCTATATCGGCGGCTTCACGAAATTCTTCCACCACGGCATCACCACCGCGACGCTGTGGGCGCCGGGCGTGGCGAACATCCCTGAATTCGTCTTCTCGATGTTCCAGATGACCTTCGCCATCATCACGCCGGCGCTGATCGCCGGCGCCTTCGCCGAGCGCATGAAGTTCTCGGCGCTCTTGATCTTCATGGGCCTGTGGCTGGTCTTCGTCTATGCGCCGATCGCGCATTGGGTGTGGGGCGGCGGCTTCCTCGGTTCGGCCGGCGTGCTCGACTTCGCCGGCGGCACGGTCGTCCACATCAACGCCGGTGTCGCGGGCCTGGTCTGCGCGCTGGTGCTCGGCAAGCGCGAGGGCTACGGCACCACCAACATGGCGCCGCACAACCTGGTCTACTCGGTGATCGGCGCCTCGCTGCTGTGGGTCGGCTGGTTCGGCTTCAACGCCGGTTCGGAACTGGCGGCTGACGGCCTCGCGGGCGCGGCCATGATGAACACGCAGGTCGCCACTGCCGCCGCGGCGCTGGCCTGGATGTTCGCCGAATGGATCGTCGCCAAGAAGCCTTCGGTCCTTGGCATCATCTCGGGCGCGGTCGCCGGCCTCGTCGCGGTGACGCCGGCTTCCGGCTTCGTCAACCCGACCGGCGCCTTCATCGTCGGCATCATCGCCGGCGTCGTCTGCTATCTGTCGGCGGTCAAGCTCAAGCATGCGTTCGGCTATGACGACTCGCTCGATGCCTTCGGCGTGCACGGCGTCGGCGGTGTGATCGGCGCTTTGCTCACCGGCGCGCTTGCCGATCCGGCGATCAACGCGCTCGGCAAGGACGCCTCGGTCGGCAAGCAGCTCTACGGCATCGTCTTCACCATCCTGTGGACGGCGATCGCCACCTTCGTGATCCTCTACATCGTCAAGGCGCTGGTCGGCCTGCGTCCGTCGACCCAGGAGGAGGTTGAAGGTCTCGACGTCACCCAGCACGGCGAGGTGGTGCCGTAAGGCTCATTTCGCTCTCTGCTTCGGCGCAATTCCGGACCGGGACCGTTCGGAATTGCACCAAGGGCCGGCGGATCCTCCTCCCGCCGGCCCGGAATTTCCTCCCAGGATCCCGTCGTGACGCTCTCGAAAGGGGCTCACGCCTTGAGGCCCGGAACACCCTTCCGGGCCTCCTTTTTTTGTCTCAGATCATCCAGGTCGTTTCGATCACATTCACTTGATCGCGCCTGCATGAAACATCAGCCCGCGAGGTTCCGTACTTGGATTGCGAGCGTCATCAAGGCGCCCGCCAAACAAGAGGGAAGGAACCACCTGATGAACATCAAGAACATCTTCCTGGGAGCCATGGCTCTTTCGATGATCAGCGGCGTTGCACTTGCCGGTGCTCTCGATGAGCCGGCCAACATGGCCCCGTTCTTCACCGACTCCAGCATGAAGACCATGAAGTCCGAGGCCGACTTCAAAGCGGCCTGGGCTTCGATGCCGAAGGACAAGCAGGACATGATGATGAAGGAATGCCAGGACGCGGCGATGAGCAAGCCCCACGCCGAGTTCTGCGCCAACCTGGTGACCTACGCCGGCAACAGGTGATTTGCGGCAGGTCGGGCCCGGAAGAAGCCCGATCGTTTTGCTGTTTCAAGCTGGGATGGCGGGCCGCAAGGCCTGCCATCTTTGTTGGAGCCAATCCGGTAAAGACCCATGGTTAATGCGGCCTTAACCTTCCCCCCGATAGTCTGGCGTTCGAATCTGCCGGAATGCGCCATGCGCCCGGCCAGGCAACGATTACGGGGAAGAGCATGCGTTCAGGCGCCTCAGCACCGCTCGCGCTGACCGATACGGGGCACGGCATCCAGGCATTCGCGCGGCGCCAGGTCGGGCGGCTGGTCGGCGCCGGGCTGTTCCTGTTCACCGCCTTCGGCATCGCCGCCTTGGCCACATGGAACGTCGCCGACCCGAGCTTCTCACACGCCACCAGCAATGTCGTCACCAATGCCATGGGTTATGCCGGCGCGGTGTTCTCCGACCTCGCCATGCAGTTCTTCGGCCTCGCCGCCGTCGCGGGGCTGGTGCCGGCGGTGATCTGGGGCTTCCTCCTGTTTTCCGCGCGCGGCGTCGACAAATTGCCGAAGCGCGGCTTCGCCTGGTTCGGCTTCGCGCTTTTGGCCGCGGCCATCGCCGGCTGCGTGACGCCGCCCAACAC
>NZ_RZTO01000241.1:0-7690 GCF_003997225.1 Mesorhizobium sp. M2C.T.Ca.TU.002.02.1.1 | reverse complement strand
ATTTCGGCCTGGTCGGTCGGCATCCGGGCAAGCGCCCTGCTCACGTTGGAGAGTTCGGCGCTGTGCTCCTGCGGCGGCGGCGAGGCCGCATCCGACATGTCGGCGATGGATGCAAGGCGCCGCCTGTCGGCATCGGCCCGGCTGGCGCCGGTGAAGAAGGTGTTGCGGACAATCCTGATCAGCCAGGGCAGCAGCGGCCGGGAGGGATCGTAGCCGCCGGCCATCGACAGCGCCCGGGCGAGAGCCTCCTGCACCAGGTCGTCGGCGTCGGAATCATTGCCGGTGAGCACCCTGCCGTAACGCCACAAATCCTCCAGATGCGGTATGACGTCGAACTTCGCTTTCATCCCATCTCATACCGCTCGTCGCATCTGTCCAAGTCATGCCGCCCGTCTTATCCCGCGTCGACGCGCGCCGGGCCTACCTTAGCTCACCGCCCAGCCGAAGCCGGCATGAAAGCGGCCCAGCGGTCAGGGACAGGGACAGGCAACCGCTGGGCCGGATGGGAGCGTGCTCCTCCCGACTGCAAGCCCTGAAAGACGCCAGTGCTTGCCGCTCCCTGTTTTCGACATGGCCTTGGACATGGCCACGCACCTCAAAGAGCGTTCTCCCTCTCTTGCGCTATCTACCGGTCTCGGCCGGAAACTATTCCGTCCCGCAGCGGAATTTTTTCCCGAACGCATGGCTGCAGGCGAATGCCAGGCGAACTGGTGCGCGGAATCGACCGATGCAGGCGCAAGGGGCAAGCTGAATGGCAAAAGGCCGGGCTTGTGGCCCGGCCTTCACGTCAAATTCGGGTGTTTCTCAGCCTATTTGCACTTGGCGATGGAGGCCAGCGCTGCCGAGATGCCCTTCAGCGAAAAGACGTAGGAGGTCGGGTTGCCGCGGCCGGACTTGGCCTGCACCTTCATGTCGGACCCGGTCTTCATGGCGGCGATCAGCACCGGCTCTTCCGCCGCGTTCTCGACCCAGGCCGACTTGCCGCGGGTGAACATCGAAAAGGTCTTCTTGTCGATGGTGACAGTGGCCTTCGAGCCCTCCTGGAAATTGTAGCCGGCGATGAACTGCGGCTCGTAGGAGACCTGCTGCCCGGGCCGCTGGCTGACGAAGAAGAACATGTCGCCATGGTCGAGCGTCGCCGGCTGCTTGTCGGTCGGCACGGTCAGCACATAGCAGACCTTGCCGGCGGCCGACTGATAGCTGTAGGTGCCCCAGGCATTGTGCTGGCCGATCTTGGTCGCCTGCTGCGCCAACACCGGCACTGCCGAGGCCACCAGGACCAGGCTGGAAACTATAGCAATCAATCCGCGCATCGTTCTTCCCGTATTCCAAATGGTGCGGAGGCGGGCCGCGTGGCGTCCTGCCGTCGCTTCATTTTGATTTAATCAGGGTTACCAAACGGTGAATTGCCCTCGAAGAAAAGGAACTCACCCCAGGAAACCGCCACCATCCGCGCCGCCACTGTGGATTGAGGCTGGCGCGACGTCCCGGCGCGGAGTTGGAGGCCACGAAAACGGCAAGAGTTTGTCTTTTCGCAGCTGCTGATTTGCGGATGTGAGGCGCGCCGGTCTCAGCCCTTGTCGGCCAGCGCGTCCTTGGCGGCCTGCCTGTGGGCAGGCGTGATGTGGGCGCTGACGGCGGTGATCGCGGCGGTCAGCACGGCGAGGTCGTCGGTGTAGCCGAGGCCGACGATGACGTCGGGGATGAAATCGAACGGCAGGACGAAATAGCCGAGCGCGCCGAGCAGCGTGGCCTTGGCGCGCAGCGGCGTGTCCTTGTCCATGGCGCAGTAATAGGCGGCGACAACTTCGTCCATGAACGGAATCTGCCGCGCCGCCTTCTTGGCGGTGCGCCAGAATTTCTCGCGGACCTCGCCTTCGCCGGCGAGCTTGTCGCCGAAGCCGAAGAAATCGAAACCGGGACCTTGCGTCATCAATCGCTCCTTGGTGGCCACGCGCATGCTTGCGCCAGCCTGCCGGGGGAAAATGTGGTGAAAGCCGGGGGCCGCTGCAAGAGTTTAGGGGGCTGCTGGTCGGAAAATCGGATTCACTTGGCGTTTGGCTGCGATAAGCAGCATTTCGGTTGCCGGTTGGTGGGTGTGATTGGCAATCGCCTTAGTCTGGCGATTGGCCGAGGCCTCCCTCCGATCGTCATCCTCGGGTCTGCGCTCCGCTTCGCGTCGCTCCGCCCGTGGATGACGAAGTTCGCGGGCTTCGGCCGATCGCGAGCGTTCGCCACGATCTGCGCGCGTCGCGTCGCTCCTTGCTCCGCCCTGGAATGACGAAGTCACGAGACTTTTCGCCCTCAGTGAAAATACCGGTTCATCCGCTTGGCCAGCTCGATATCCAGCGCCGTGACGCCGCCGGCGTCATGCGTGTTCAGCGTCACATCGACGGTCTTGTAGACATTCGACCAATCGGGGTGATGGTCCATCTTCTCGGCGGCCAGGGCCACGCGCGTCATGAAGGCGAAGGCTTCGGAGAAATTCTTGAAGACGAAGCTGCGCTTGATCGAAGCGCCGTCGGCGGCGAGCGACCAACCCTCAAGTTCCGCTAACGCGGCGGCGATCGCGTCCTTGCTGAGTTTGTCTCTGGTCATGTCGGTTTCCTGTGCTATTCGGAGGTGATCCAACCATAGCGCCGGATCGATGAGCGCGAAGCCTATAAATTCCATTCTGTTCGTCTGCCTCGGCAACATCTGCCGCTCGCCGCTGGCCGAGGGCGTGTTTCGCGCGGTGCTCGCCGAGCACGGCAAGGACCTTGCGATCGATTCGGCCGGAACCGGCGGCTGGCATGCCGGCGAAGAGCCGGACCGGCGCTCGATCGCGGTGGCCGCGCGGCACGGCGTCGACATTTCAGGGCAGAGGGCGCGCAAGGTGCTGCCTCAGGATTTCTCGCGCTTCGACCTGATCCTCGGCATGGACCGGGCCAATGTGCGCGACCTCAAGGCGCTGGCGCCACGGGCCGCGCGCGACCGCGTCCATCTCTATCTGGACTTCGCGACGGGGAAGGCCGTGGACGTGCCGGATCCCTATTATGACGGCGCCGAGGCTTTCGCCTCGGTCTACCGCATGATCCGCGAGGCGTCGGAGGCGCTGGCGAAGCGGCTCGAGGCCAGCGTTTCGCCGACCAGCGGCCAAGCTTCCTCGACGATGTAGGGACCGCCGCCGACCGAATCGCGCGACGACATCAGGACGAAGCGGCCGACGCGGAAGGGAAGCGCCGCGAAATTGCCGCGCGCCGAGAGATATTGCGCGACATCGAGCGGGCTCGCATTGCGCAGGCGCGCCAGCGTCACATGCGGCGAGAACTTGCGCGGATCGGCCGGCAGGCCGAGCCGCTGGCAGATGCGGTCGATCTCGCCCTGCAGCGCCGTGAGATCCGGCGATGGCGACACGCCGGCCCATACCGCATGCGGCTTCTTGCCGCCGAAGGCGCCGACGCCGGAGAGCGTCATCTGGAAGGCGGGGCGGTCCACCCTGTCGAGGGCGTTGGCGATCTCGTCGGCGACATGGCCCTCGACATCGCCGATGAAGCGCAGCGTCAGATGGTAGTTTTCGACATCGATCCAGCGCGCGCCAGGCAGCCCGCCCCGGAGCAGGGACAAGGAGAGAGCGGCGTCACGCGGAATTTCGAGGGCGGTGAAAAGACGTGGCATGTGAAGCCTCCTGTCCTCGAATCGAAACTCTCGGCCCTAGCGAATCATCGATATCAGCGCGGGGCAAGCGGTTTGTTGTCCACAATGTTTCCCCAGCGGAAAGCGTGGCATTCCGGACTCATGACGGCCCCCCATTGTCGGCGATCGCCTTCACGACCACGGGAAGGATGCGTTCCACCATGACGTCGACCCCCTTGGGATTGGGATGCAGGCCATCTTCCAGCTGGAGGTCGGGGTGGCCGGCGACGCCGTCGAGAAAGAACGCATAGAGCGGGACGCCGTATTTTTCGGCAAGCCGCGGATAGATGGCGTCGAAGGCCTTCTGGTAATCGGCGCCGAGATTGGGCGCTGCGCGCATGCCGGCGAGCAGCACCGGAATGCCGCGCTGCTTCAGCTTGCCGAGCATGGCGTCGAGGTTCTTCTCGGCAATCTCGGGCGAGACGCCGCGCAGCATGTCGTTGGCGCCGAGCTCGAGGATCACCAGCCTTGTGCCGTCCGGCACCGACCAGTCTAGGCGCGCCAGCCCGCCGCTCGAGGTGTCGCCCGACACGCCGGCATTGGCGACGGTGACGTCGAGGCCTTTCGCTTTCAAGGCTGCCTGCAGCCTGTCGGTGAAGCCCTGGCTCGGGCCGAGGCTGTAACCCGCCATCAGGCTGTCGCCGAAGCCGACGATGGTGAAGGTGTCGGCGCGCGCCGACGAAATGGCGCCGCAAAGGGCGAGGAAAAAGATGAGGGCTGCGAAAACAACGGGGGCTGCGGCAAAACGATGTTTGAATGCCATGCGGCGAGCCCCATATGACCGGAACAACCCAAGGAAGGAGACACGGGCCATCTCCTTTTTCCACATATAGGGCACTTTCATTGTGACAGAAGCCGTCATCGCGCTGAGGGACGTATCGCTGACGCTCGGCGAGGGCGCGTCCGCCGTCCATGTGCTGAAGGGCGTGAGCCTCGACGTGGCGGCCGGGCAAGCCACCGGCATCGTCGGCCCGTCGGGCTCCGGCAAGTCCACTTTGCTTATGGTCCTTGCCGGCCTGGAACGGGTCGATTCGGGCACGGTCCGGATCGCCGGCGAGCTGATCAACGACAAAAGCGAGGATCAGATCGCTTCGTTTCGGGGGCGAAACATCGGCATCGTGTTCCAGTCCTTCCATCTCATCCCCAACATGACGGCGCTGGAGAATGTCGCGGTGCCGCTCGAGCTTGCCGGCCATGCCGATCCGTTCGGGGTGGCAGCGCGGGAACTCGCGGCGGTCGGCCTGAGCGACCGCGTGACGCATTATCCCGG
This sequence comes from Mesorhizobium sp. M2C.T.Ca.TU.002.02.1.1, assembly GCF_003997225.1. Classification (NCBI taxonomy): domain Bacteria; kingdom Pseudomonadati; phylum Pseudomonadota; class Alphaproteobacteria; order Hyphomicrobiales; family Phyllobacteriaceae; genus Mesorhizobium; species Mesorhizobium sp. M2C.T.Ca.TU.002.02.1.1. The sequence continues at coordinate 2,745 of NZ_RZTO01000241.1, read as the reverse complement.
CGAGCTTTCCGGCGGCGAGCAGCAGCGGGTGGCGATCGCCCGGGCGCTGGCGCCGTCGCCGCGCATCCTCATCGCCGACGAGCCGACCGGCAATCTCGACCAGGCGACGGGAAAGCAGATCGCCGACCTCCTCTTCGCCAAGGCGGCGGAACGCGGCATGACGCTGGTGCTGGTCACGCATGATCCCACGCTCGCCGGGCGCTGCGCGCGCCAGGTCTCGATGCGCTCGGGGCGGATCGAGGATGCGCCCAAAGCCGTGAAGGTACCCGCCTGATGCGGACATTGAAGCTCGCCATCCGCTTCTCGCTGCGCGAGATGCGCGGCGGCCTGTCCGGCTTCATGATCTTCCTTGCCTGCATCGCGCTCGGCGTCGCGGCGATCGGCGGCGTCAATTCGGTGGCGCAGGCGATCTCGGCCGGTGTCGCCGATCAGGGCCAGACGCTGCTTGGCGGCGATTTGCGCTTCCAGGTCAACCAGCGCAGCGCTTCTGACGCCGAGCTCGGCTTCATCCGCAGCCTCGGCGCGGTGTCGCAGACGTCCGGCATGCGCTCGATGGCGCGGCTGGAGGACGGGTCCGACCAGGCGCTGGTCGAGGCCAAGGCCGTCGACGACGCCTATCCGCTCTACGGCGCGCTGGAAACCGATCCGGCGCTGCCGAAGGAGCAGTTGTTCGGCGAAAGATCCGGCGTATTCGGCGCCGCCGCGCCCGACCTTTTGTTCGACCGGCTCAACCTTCACGTCGGCGACCGGCTGAAGCTCGGCGGCGCCGTTTTCGAGTTGCGGGCGAGGCTGGTGAGCGAGCCGGATGCGGTGTCGGACGGCTTCGGCTTCGCGCCGCGGCTGATGATCTCGGGCCAAGGGCTTGCCGCATCCGGCCTGGTGCAGCCGGGCAGCCTGGTCGAGAACGCCTATAAGGTGCGGCTGCCCGACGGCACGTCGGAGGCGCGGATCAAGGACATCCAGACCCAAGCCGCGAAGGATTTCCCGCAGGCCGGCTGGTCGATCCGCACGCGCAGCAACGCCGCCCCCGCGCTCTCCGCCAACATCGAGCGCTTCTCGCAGTTTTTGACGCTCGTCGGGCTGACGGCGCTGGTGGTCGGCGGCGTCGGCGTGGCGAATGCCGTGCGCGCCTATCTCGACGGCAAGCGCGGCGTCATCGCCACCTTCAAGAGCCTGGGCGCCTCGGGCGGCTTCGTCTTCACCGTCTATCTCGTGCAGATCCTTTTGATCGCCGGCCTCGGCATCGTGCTCGGGCTGATCCTCGGCGCCGCGATGCCGTTCGTGGCGAGCGCGCTCCTGCAATCGGTCATCCCGGTGCCGGCGCAAGGCGGCTTCTATCCGGGCGCGCTTGCCATGGCGGCGCTCTTCGGCTTGCTGGTGACGCTGGCTTTCGCGCTCCTGCCGCTCGGCCGCGCGCGCGACGTGCCGGCGACCGCGCTGTTTCGCGAGATGGGATTCGAGAGCCGCGGCCTGCCGCGCCTGCCTTATGCCGGTGCGGCGCTGGCGATCGTCGTCGCGCTGGCTGCGCTGGCGATCCTTTCGGCCAACGACACCCGCATCGCCTCGATCTTCGTCGGCGCCACCGTCTTTGCCTTCCTGGTGCTGCGGCTGGTGGCGGCGCTGGTGCAGTGGGCGGCGAAAAAGAGCCCGCGCGTGCGCTCCGTGTCGCTGCGGCTGGCGCTCGGCAACATCCACCGTCCAGGCGCGCTGACGCCGTCGGTGGTGCTCTCGCTCGGGCTTGGGCTGACGCTGCTGGTGACGCTGGCGCTGATCGATGGGAATCTCAGGCGGCAGATATCCGGCAGCCTGCCGGAGCGGGCGCCGAACTTCTTCTTCGTCGACATCCAGAGCGGCGATGTCGATGCCTTCGCCAGCCTCGTCGGCAAGGAGTCGCCACGGGGAACGCTGGTCAAGGTGCCGATGTTGCGCGGCCGCATCATGGCGCTCAACGGCGTCGACGTCGACAAGGTCAAGATCCCGGCCGACGGCGCCTGGGTGCTGCGTGGCGACCGCGGCCTGACCTATGACGCCAAGCAGCCGGAGAATGCGACGCTGACCGAGGGCGCGTGGTGGCCGCAGGATTATTCCGGCGAGCCGCTGGTGTCGTTCTCGGCCGAGGAGGGCAAGGCGATCGGGCTGAAGCTGGGCGACAGCGTGACCGTCAATGTGCTGGGACGCAACGTCACGGCGAAGATCGCCAATTTCCGCCAGGTGCAGTGGGAGACGATGGGCATCAACTTCGTCATGGTGTTCTCGCCCAACAGCTTTGCCGGGGCGCCGCATGGCTGGCTGGCGACGCTGACCGACAAAAGCGCCACCATGGCCGACGATGCGCGCTTGCTCAATGCCGTCACCCGCGCCTTTCCGGCGGTGACGACGGTGCGCGTCAAGGATGCGCTCGATATCGTCAACCGGCTGGTCGCGCAACTGGGCACGGCGATCCGCGCCGCCGCCGGCGTGGCGCTGATCGCCTCGGTGCTGGTGCTCTCCGGCGCCTTGGCCGCCGGCAACCGGGCGCGCATCCACGACGCGGTGGTGCTGAAGACTCTCGGCGCGACGCGACGAACGCTGATTACCGCCTTCTCGCTGGAATATGTGCTGATCGGCCTTGCGACCGCGCTGTTCGCGCTTGCCGCCGGCGGCATCGCCGCCTGGTTCGTGGTCGCGCATATCATGACGCTGCCGTCGCACTTCATGCCGGAGGTGGCGGTGGCGACGATCCTGGTTTCGCTGACGGTCACCGTC
>NZ_RZTO01000240.1:0-7718 GCF_003997225.1 Mesorhizobium sp. M2C.T.Ca.TU.002.02.1.1 | reverse complement strand
GGCGATCACATTGGCGCGGTCTTCATCCTTCGGCAGGCCGGCGAAGCCCATCGCCGTGCCCTTCACGAACTTCTTCGGCGAGGTGATGAAGTGGTTGAGATTGTCGTAGGTCCAATGCTCCTGGCCGCCCTTGGAGAAATCCTTCATGCCGGCCGAATAAGCGAAGCCCGCGTGCTCGGCGACGGGGCGGTCGACGATGTCCCAGAGGTCCGGACCGACCTTGTTCGGACCGCCTTTTTCACCGGAATGGCAGGCCTGGCACTTCTTGAAGATGGCCGCGCCCGCCTCGGCATTGGCGCCGGCGAGCAGGTCGGCGATCGGTTTGGCTTCCGCGGCGGGAGCGGCCGGGCCGCCTTCGGTCGGCTCCTGCGCCTCGATGGCGAAGCCGGGCTTTTCGGGCGCCGGCGAGGCGAACAGCCCGTCCGAGACGAGGCCTATTGAAAAAACGATGAAGCAGGTTCCCAGAAATCCGCCGAGCAGCTTGTTGACTTCGTTGGAATCCATACGCCCCTTGCTCCCTTTTCCGGCGGACCGTCCCGTCCACTCCGTCCGTCGGTATCGCGAACTGCCCTGAAAGGCCAGTCAAATCGGGCGGAAACTAGGTCTTTTGCTCTGGCGTTGCAACACCTATAAGGGCGCTTCCAGTGAGACCTTTTGCCACTTTTCCATCCGCGTTTTTCGACCGCCCAAAAATCCGATGTCAACCTTGATCCTGATCCCCGCCCGCATGGCCTCGACGCGCCTGCCGGGCAAGCCGCTGGCCGACATTGCCGGCGCGCCGATGATCGTCCATGTCGCCCGCCGCGCCGCCGAGGCCGGGCTTGGCCGCGTTGTGGTGGCGACCGACACCGAAGCCGTTGCGCAAGCCGTGCGGGCGCATGGCTTCGAGGCGGTCATGACCCGCACGGATCACGAATCGGGCTCCGACCGCATTTTCGAGGCGCTGACGGCGCTCGACCCTGAAAAACGGGTGGAAACGATCGTCAACGTCCAGGGCGACCTGCCCACCATCGACCCCGAGATCATCGGCGCGTCGCTGCGGCCGTTCGAGGACAAATCGGTCGATATCGCCACGCTCGGCGTCGAGATCGTGCGCGACGAGGAGAAGACCAATCCCAATGTGGTCAAGATCGTCGGCTCGCCGCTTTCGGCGACACGGTTGAAAGCGCTCTACTTCACCCGCGCCACCGCGCCCTGGGGCGAGGGGCCGCTCTACCATCATATCGGCCTCTATGCCTATCGCCGTGCGGCGCTCGAACGCTTCGTGGCGCTCAAACCGTCGCCGTTGGAGCGGCGCGAGCGGCTGGAGCAGCTGCGCGCGCTGGAAGCCGGCATGCGCATCGACGCTGAGATCGTCAAATCGCTGCCGCTCGGCGTCGACACGCCGCACGATCTCGAACGCGCCAGGCAGATCCTTTCGAAATGAGACATGAGCATGCCTGAAAAGACCAACAGAATTTCCTTCCAGGGTGAGCCCGGCGCCAATTCCGACACGGCCTGCCGCAACATGTTCCCGTCGATGGACCCGTTGCCTTGCCCGACCTTCGAGGACGCCTTCAACGCGGTCGAGACAGGCAAGGCCGAGCTCGCCATGATCCCCATCGAGAACACGATCGCCGGGCGCGTCGCCGACATCCACCACCTGTTGCCGGAATCGAAGCTGCACATCGTCGGCGAATATTTCCTGCCGATCCACTTCCAGCTGATGGTGCTGCCGGGGGTAAAACGCGACGAGATCAAGACCGTCCACAGCCATATCCATGCGCTGGGACAGTGCCGCAAATACATCCGCAAGAACGGCTGGAAGCCGGTGATCGCCGGCGACACGGCGGGTTCGGCCAAGATGGTGTCGGAGGTGAAGGACCGCACCATGGCTTCGCTGGCGCCGGCTTTGGCCGCGGAGCTTTATGGGCTCGACATCATCGAGAAGAATGTCGAGGACACCGATTCCAACGTCACTCGCTTCGTCGTGCTGACCAAGAACAAGCAATGGGTGGAGCGTCCCGCGCCGGACGCTAAGATGATGACGACCTTCATCTTCCGTGTCCGCAACGTGCCTGCCGCGCTTTACAAGGCCATGGGCGGTTTCGCCACCAACGGCATCAACATGACCAAGCTCGAGAGCTACCAGCTCGGCGCCTTCACCGCGACGCTGTTCTACGCCGACATCGAAGGTCACCCCGACGATCCGCTGGTCAAGCTGGCGCTGGACGAGCTGCGCTTCTTCTCGCGCGAAATGCGCATCCTCGGCGTCTATCCGGCAAGCGCCTCGCGCGAGCAGTGGAAGGTGGCGGACTGACCGGTTAGCGGCGGTCAACCGGCGGTTTGGAGCTCACGACCTTCGAGATTGGCGGGAGCCTTCGCGACTTCGTCATCCACGGGCGGAGCGACGCGAAGCGGAGCGCAGACCCGAGGATCCATGCCGTTACCTCAGTCGAGGGGCGCAGCGGAGCAGAATTCTGGACCGTCGCAACGCGTCGAAGTCACGGCATGGATCCTCGGGTCTGCGCGCGTCGCTTCGCTCCTTGCTTCGCCCGTGGATGACGAAGCACGAAGGCCTTCGCCAATCTCCGACGTATGCGCTCGAACCAATCTCAGCCGAACCCCAGCGGCACGTAGTCGATCTCCAAGAACTTCTCGACCTCCGGCACCCAGCGGTCGCGCACGAAGGCGACGTGGTCGGGGTGCTCGTTGTAGCGCGTGTAGGCTGCCTGGTCGGCGAACTCCATCGAGAAGCCGAACTGGTAGTCGTTCTTGGGGCTCACCTGCCGCAACTGCTCGAAATGAGTGACGCCCTTGATCCCGGTCAGGATCTTCTTCGCGTCGTGGAGGAAGCGCTTCGTTTCCAGCGAATGCGGCTCGTGCTTCAAGCTGAACACCACGGTATGACGGATCATTCTTGCGCTCCTATTCGCTGTCGACCCAGGCGCGGATGAGGTGATGGGCGATCGCCCCTTTCGGCGGCGTGATCAGGCCGTCGGCATGCTGCCTGTCCAGCATCGTGCGCACTTCGTCGCGATTAAACCAACGGCAGTCCTCGAGCTCGTTGAGGTCGGCCTGGATATCCTCGTTGAGCGGCTCGCCGAAGCAGCCGATCATCAGCGAATAGGGGAACGGCCATGGCTGGCTGGCATGATAGACGACGCGTCCGAGCCGGATGCCGGCCTCTTCCAGCGTCTCGCGCCGCACCGCCGCCTCGATCGTCTCGCCCGGCTCGATGAAGCCGGCAAGCGCCGAATACATGCCCGGCGCGAAATGCCTGCCGCGCCCCAGCAGGCATTTCTCGCGCGTCGCCGTCAGCATGATCGCCACCGGGTCGGTGCGCGGGAAATGGTCGGTGCCGCAGGCGGGGCAATGGCGCCGGTAGCCGCCGGCCCGCATCTCCGAGCGGTTGCCGCATTTCGAGCAGAAGGCGTGGCTGGCGTGCCAGGCAAGCAGCGCGGCCCCTTGCGCCAGCGCGCCGGCGGCTGCCTCGTCGATCAACCCCTGCATATAGACGGAGCGATAATCGATCGCCTTGATCGTCTCGGGCAGCTTTTCCGGCTCGACGCCGGCGGGCACCGCCAGCACCGGGCCTTCCTCGGAAAAGCCGAGCAGCACGCCCTGGTCGAGCGAAGCCTCGAAGGCCTGGCTTTCATCCGCCTTGAACCATGGCTCGAAGGTGCCGTCCTTCAATTTGAGGTAAAGCCGGCCGGCATGCATCAGCATCAGCCGCGCGGTCCGGTCGGCCAGCGCCTTTTCGACCACATCGTCGGCGCGGTTCTCGGACTGCCGGTCGATCCGGTTGCCGGCGAACCCGACGAATTGGCTCGGCTCGCGCAAGGGCGCGTCAAACAGACGAAAGCTCATGGGGACTCGGGCGGGCTGGGGGACAAGGGGTGATGCCGAATGGATACTGGTCAGCTTATAGCGCCGCCTTGATCGTTTCGGCAAACCGTCTGATGTCGGAGCGCTGGTAGGGCTCGCGCATGCCGTGCCCCCAGACCGGTCCCGGCCAGCCGGGATCGCCCTCGGAGCGGGCGACGACGTGGACATGCAGCTGGCGCACGATGTTGCCCAAAGCGCCGGTGTTGATCTTGGTGCAGCCGGTCACCCGCTTCAGCGCCTGCGCCACCATGTTGGTCTCGAAGGTCAGCATCGCCTGGTCGAGCGGCGTCATTTCGTGGATTTCCTCGACGCCCGGCCGCTGCGGCACCAGCACCAGCCATGGCCAGCGGCGGTCGTTCATCAATCTGAGCTCGCAAAGGCCAAGCCACATAAGCTGCTCGCTATCCGCCTCCAATCGGGCGTCCAGCGTGAATCCGGCCTTGAGGCCAGGCAGCATGGGCGTTTCCTTTGTTTTTTGTAGCATTCTTCAAACCAATGAACGCTAGAGCGGCGGCAAGGTGGCTGCAAGCGATTCGTTGACCGCTATTGGCGTTTTGAAGGACTTTCCAGTCGCGATGTGGCTGCGGGTTCCGGCTCTGCCCCTTGCATTTCGCCGCCGAATTGCCGATATGGAGCGCGGGAGGTTGGTGGTGGACGATCCACTCGCCAACCGGGTCAGGTCCGGAAGGAAGCAGCCCTAACGAGCCCGGAACGGGTCATTGTTCCAGCCTCCCGCCTCTTCGCCTTTCTCCCGCGACATTGACGGCGCCAAGCCGTGCGGGCGAGATTATGCGCAGGAATAGGCCGCCCTCCGTCGCGGTCCTGGGAGCTTTTGACGGCGAATGAGCGAAGCCGGAAACTTGGGGACGGGAAGCCTGGAGACCGGTAAGGCCGGCGTCTATCGGGTCCTGGCGCGCAAATACCGCCCTTCGAATTTCTCCGAGTTGATCGGCCAGGAGCCGATGGTGCGCACGCTGACCAATGCGTTCGCCACCGGCCGCATCGCCCAGGCCTGGATGCTGACCGGCGTGCGCGGGGTCGGCAAGACCACGACCGCGCGCATCCTGGCGCGGGCCTTGAACTACAAGACGGCGACCGTCGACCAGCCCTCGGTCGACCTTTCGATCCCCGGTGAGCATTGCCAGGCGATCATGGAAGGCCGCCATGTCGACGTCATCGAGATGGACGCCGCCTCGCATACCGGCATCGACGACATCAGGGACATCATCGATCGCGTGCGCTACGCGCCGGTCTCGGCCCGTTACAAGGTCTACATCATCGACGAAGTGCACATGCTCTCCACCCAGGCCTTCAACGGCCTGTTGAAGACGCTTGAAGAGCCGCCGCCGCACGTCAAATTCATCTTCGCCACCACCGAGATCCGCAAGGTGCCGATCACGGTCCTGTCGCGCTGCCAGCGCTTCGATCTGCGGCGCATCGATGCCGGCGCGCTGGTCGGGCATCTGTCCTCGATCGCCGCCAAGGAAGGCATTTCCGTCGATGACGAGGCCCTGGCGATGATCGCGCGGGCCGCCGAAGGGTCGGCGCGCGATTCGCTTTCCATCCTCGACCAGGCGATCGCCCATGGCAGCGGCACCGTCAGCGCCGACGCGGTGCGCGCCATGCTCGGCCTTGCCGACCGCGCCCGCATCATCGACCTGTTCGAGCATGTCATGAAGGGCGACGTGGCGGCTGCGCTCGCCGAGTTCCGCGCACAATACGACACTGGCGCCGATCCGGCCGCCGTGCTCACCGATCTTGCCGAGTTCAACCATCTCGTCACGCGCCTGCGTTTCGTGCCGACGGCGGCCGACGACGCCTCGCTTTCCGAGGACGAGCGCCGGCGCGGCGCCGAATTCGCCGGCACGCTTTCGGTGCGCGTCCTGTCGCGGACCTGGCAGATGCTCTTGAAGGGCATTCCCGAGGTGCAGTCCTCCAATCGCCCTGTCAGCGCCGGCGAAATGGTGCTGATCAGGCTGGCGCATGCCGCCGACCTGCCGACGCTGGACGAGGCGCTGAAATCGCTGGAAGGCGCGGGACCGCTGCCGAATGGCGCGCCGCGCGCCAATGGCGCGCCGGCAAATCCAGGCAATGGCGGCGGCGCAAGCGCCGTGGCGCAGGCGCGGATGCCGACTTCCACCGGTGGCGGTGCGCAGACGATGCGCCTCGTCGAAACGCAGCCCGCGCCCGTCACCTTTGCTCCCGCGCCGGAGCCGGTTGCCGAAACCCCTGTCGTTCCGGTGAAATCGCTAGCCGACATCGTCGCGCTTGCCGACGCCAATCGCGACATGGCCTTCAAGGTGCTGCTGAAACGCTGCGTGCGGCCGGTGCGGATCGAGCCGGGCCGTCTCGATGTCACCTTGACCGACGACGCGCCGAAGATGCTGCTCAACGACCTGACCTCCAAGCTGCGCGCCTGGACCGGCCGCAACTGGCTGGTGTCGCTGTCGAAGGAGGAGGGCGGCCAGACACTGGCCGAGATGGAGACGACCAAGCGCGAGAACGCCTTCTCCGACGCCAAGGCCGATCCGACGGTCGCAGCCATCCTCGCGCGCTTCCCCGGCGCCAAGATCATCGACGTGCGCATTCCGGACGTGCCGGACGTGGAAGACGCCGAAGCCGAAGTGCCGGTCGAGCCCGCCGCCGACGACGACGAAATCTGAAACAATCTTAGAGGACCATCCGATGAAAGATCTTCTCGGCCTGATGGGCAAGGCGAAGGAAATGCAGGCCAAGTTCCAGGCCATGCAGGACGAGATCGCGACGCTTGAAGCCACCGGCCAGGCCGGTGGCGGCCTGGTCAGCGTCACGTTGACCGGCAAGTTCGACATGAAGGCGCTGAAGATCGATCCCTCGCTCATCAAGGCCGACGAAGCCGAGATCCTCGAGGACCTCATCCTGGCCGCCCACAATGACGCCAAAAATAAGGTCGAGCAGGTGATGCAGGAGAAGACCAAGGCGTTGACGGCAGGCCTGCCGATTCCGCCCGGAATGAAATTGCCGTTCTGAGGTGGCCTGCGCCAGTTAATTGATTATGAACGGAAATTGAGCCCGGACCGCAATATTAACCATTTTGCCGGCAATGCTCACGGGCTCATTTCGCGGCTTTCATAAAGTTTTACCCAAGTCCAGAAGTTGCTAACCTTCTAGCCATCTTTTTGCCCGAAAGAGTCTCATTCTTGCCACATCTCGGGGCGGGCTGGCATCTGGACATGAGGCTTTTTTGGTGATCGCGACGCGATGGAAGACGCCGCTGCTGCTTATCGGCGTCGTCACTTCCCCCTTGCTCCTGGCCGGTTGCAGCCAGACCACTTCCTCCCATGGCATGTCGGTGTCAGGTTTGACCAACGCCCTCACGCCGAGTTTCCTCACCACGCGTACCAGTCACTCGCCGAAGGACAAGGAATGCCTGCAAAGGGCGATGTTCTTCGAGTCCAACCGGTCGAGCCGCGACGGCATGATCGCCGTCGGCACGGTCGTGATGAACCGGCTGCGCTCGGGTCAGCATGGCAACACCATCTGCGAGGTCGTCGGCGAGAGGGGGCAGTTCGCCCCCGGCGTGATGACGCGGCCGATGAACTCCAAGGCGCTGCCCGACGTCGAGGAAGCCGCGGACGCGGTGTTGAGGGGCGAGCGCAAGGCCAAGCTCAAGAACACGATGTATTTCCACACCGCCGGCCTGCACTTCCCATACAAGAACATGCACTACACCATGGTGGCCGGTGGCAACGCCTTCTACGAGAAGCGCGGCCGCAACTGGCAGCCGCTGCCGGATGAACCGATGGTGGCCATGGCGTCCGAAAAGTCGCGGAAAATCGATCCTACCGCGCCCGTTCTGGTGGCTTCCGCCG
>NZ_RZTO01000023.1:0-18470 GCF_003997225.1 Mesorhizobium sp. M2C.T.Ca.TU.002.02.1.1 | reverse complement strand
ACATCGACCATTGCACCGCGAGCCCACGGTTCGGCAGAGAGATGGAACAGCCGGCCCGCGTTGTCGTTGATGACATGAAGCCGCCCTTGACCCGCTCCGATGTCGAAGTTTCTGTGCATGCCGATATTGAACGGAGGGCGGCCGACCTTCGGCCGCGCGGCACGCGGCACGAAATCGAATACGCCGTCGTAATCCCGCGCCTTAGTGAAGAAGCTTACGAACCCCTTCGGCTGCCGCAGATCCATCGCCTGGTAGTCGCGGTCCCCCGTGCCGGCGGGAGCCGCACAGACGGTGCAGGCTGGGCTGTTTGGGACGGCTGTCTCGACATGCTGGCAATTCCCACACAAGCCGACCATGACAGGCGGTCCGAGCGGGTTGGAATCAGGAACCGCGAAAGGCCCTTGCCGGGTGTAGTGAGCGACACCGATCGCCGTGTGGATCGTACGCTCCTTAACGGTCTCGGCACCGGGGGCAAACATGCTGACGGCAAGTTCAAGATCCCGGTCGACCGTCTGGCGCGGCGGCCAGCTCTGGGGCTGCCTGTGATACAGGAGCCGCGCGCGCGTCGGGAATCCGAACATAGGCAGAATGCCCTTGTTCGCGAGCCGCTCGCTCAGCCCGTCCTGGACAAGGCTCGGGTCCTGCGCCGCCGCCGTCACTTCGCCGACCACGCTATTCATGATCCAGGCGACTGCATCAGCGCGATTGGACGAAGCTCCAAGGAGACGCGTCTGCGCCAGGAGGGCATCGCAAATCCGCTCGACCAGCGGCTGGTTGTTCGCAATCCACTGGCCAACGACGCTAGCCACATCGCCGGGTGCGTAGCCCGATGGAAGATTGTCCGGCGGCAGATTCCACGCCGCAGCGGTGCCAAACTCGCCATGCACGCTGTCGCCCGCTGTTCCGGCAAACAGGCCCAGTTCCGAGAAGGCCTCCCGCAGTACCTCCTTTGCAAGGACCCGCTTGAGAATTTGCAAGCGATTTGTGTCGACGTAGGGAGGCGGTGGCGGATCGGCGGTGATGCGCTCTGGACGCTGGAAATAATAATCGTCGTGGCTTCGGCCGCGGCACAGCGTGAGCGCAAGCGACAGTGCGGCGCCTCGGCGGCCGGCTCGCCCAACTCGCTGCTGGTAGTTGAAGCGCATCGGCGGCATGTTGGCCATCATCACGGCCAGCAGCGATCCGATATCGACGCCAGCCTCCATCGTCGTAGTGACGCTGAGCAGGTCGATATTGTCCGTCAGGCCCACCTCGTCCCCAACGGTGACGTTCTGGAACAGCCGCTGGCGGTCGCGCGCGACTCCCTTGTCCGTCTGGCCAGTCATCTCTGCGCAGTTCAGTCGGAAGATCGAACCGGCATCCAGCGCCAGCCAGCGGTAGTAGTCCGATTCCTGGCCGGCATCGTCGACACCGAGTTCAAGCGGCGCAGGCAGTGGCGTATTGCAGCCGCTGCAGATTCCGCCGCTCCGATGCAGGTGGATTCGGGAGCACCGCACGCATTCATAGTACTGCTGGCCCGGATCGGCCACGAAGAGCCCCCTGAACAGAAGTATTCCCTGGCTGAAGATCCCGGCACCGCTCAGCAGTGCAGTTACGTCCCGAACGAAATCGGCGGGTGAGATGGCGTTCGCATTCGCGACAGCCTCGAGATAGTCGCGCGCATATTTTGGAAGCTGGCTATCGTCCCCGGTCGCCCGGTGAGTGTCGATCCGGCGACGCTTGCCCAGCATCCTGATGCAGCTGTCGGCCGCCTCCTGATAGATTCCGCTCGGTGCCGGAAAGCTGAGCCGGTCGGTGGTTACGCACCCGAGTTTCAGCGATTCCAGGTCGCGCCTGCCGCCCGAAAACAGCGATTCTGCAACTGCCTCGCGTGCGGCATTCTGAATTCGGGTCCGGTGATCTGCTTCCTCAGGACTAAGTCCTGCCCTGTAGCTCGGCGGCACAAGGGCCCAGTCAAAGAGGCGTGGCCACTGCCCCTGATTTTCATCCAGGTCCGTCCACATGACGCTGCGGTCGACACCGCCAGGATTCATTCCCGTCATGAGCAGGTGCCGCGCCGCGTCCTCCTCCAGGTCAGTCACTCGCGACAGTCCCGATCTCGCGTGGCCGAGGGTACGGTCGGCAAGCTGCTGCATCGTCAGCCCGCCAACCGCCGATTGCATGGCTGCAGTCGCAGGGTTTTGCGAAGCTATGATGGCGAAGGCCTCGCTCTGGCGGCCCGTCGCAAAGGCGCTCGCCAGCGCCGCTTCATCGGCGCTCAGCGATACGCCCTTGACCTGCTTTTCGAAGGCGATCGCGGCCCCTGTACTGTCCTCCATTCCGCTGACCAGGGCTTGGCGCAGCGCATCGAGCCAATGGGATTTCGCGACGCCAACGGCAAGCTTCGCGGCATCCTGGCGGCTGTCTGAGAACAGCACCAGCTTCCGGCGCGGGTCCTCGACTGGCCGCCCCGCCTGAACCTCCGGAGGCGCTATCTTCCTGAGAAGCGAATCCGAGAGCACCTGCGCGACCTTCTGGAAGCCGGTCCGCTGGGTGCGGATCGGCGCCGAGCTTGCCATCCGGCTCCAGTCGGCCTCGCAGTGGGGACAGATCGACGGACGCTCATTCCGCACGCTCGGAGCCTGCGCCCGCTGCGGAACGGGATTCTGGTGAAGGTCCGGCACCTGGTACAGCCAGCCCGTAGCATCACCGCTTCGCCTCGCTACCTCGATCTCGCCGGTCCTGTGGTCGTAGCGCGCCATTCTCCAGTGGCGCTGCACGCTTTCCTGCCGCCACGATTGCCGCTGAGGCTGGCGCAGCGTTCCGTCCGCAAGTCTCGCAGGCCAGTAGACCGCGTAGTTGTCATAGTTGCGGTCGTTCGCTGAATGGTCTGGCGCCCTTTCAATGTTCGGATCATCGGGCACAAGCGACCAGCTGTTCTGGCCGAGTGTGCGGCGGTAGCCGCCGAGGAAGATGTCGCCGCAGGGTTCGCAGTACAGCATCTCGAGAACACGCGAGCCGCACTCGCACGTTGTTGTCGGCCGGTCGAACAGGCGCCCGACAGGTACATCGGGCTCATCAAAGTGTCCGCCGGAACACGCCGGATTCGTGCACGCCCATACCCCCTGGACGTTGCGAAAGAACAGATGGACTCGCGTCGGCAGAAGGGGAGTCCCGCCTGCCGTCTGGGCGGCAGACACCGACATGACCAGCGCCGCCGCTGCCTCCTGGGCGCGGCCACTCGGCTCTTCTGGAAACAGTGACCCGGCGAGAGCCGCGATCGTCTGCGGGACAACAGTCGGATTCTCGTCTGAGCCGTCGTTGCACGCAGCCCGGATTGCCTCCGCCGCACCGGCGGCATCCAGCACCGCCCCCAGTTGCCGGGAAGGCTCAAGACTGCTGTCGGGTCCATCGAGGGATGCTGCCGCCGCGAACGAAGCCACAGCAGCTTCCAGGTCGGAGTCCGATTCCGATACCGCGGCGCGCCCAAGGTCCAGGACCTGCTGCGCCAGCCCTGACAAACGCGTGACCGAGCCATCAGGCAGCGCTTCGGCACCGCCGCGGATGAGGGTGAACGGACGCGACCGCCCGAAAAACTGGCGAAGGTAGTCTTGAGCACGCGAGTCATCGTCACCAAGCGATGCGCTCGAGGCAAGGATGCGCAGCTGCGGATGGTCGGGATGCAGGCCGAGCCGTTCGTAAAGGACGCGGAGGATGTAGCCTACCTCCGTGCCGGGGGTTCCCCGGTAGGTATGCAGTTCGTCGACAACGAGATGAAAGACGCTTGCCGGATCCTCCAGCCAGGTTCGCGTGGCCGCAAAAATCTGATCCTCGATGTCGCGCATCAGCATGATGTTCAGCATGCTGTAGTTGGTGATCAGGATGTCCGGCGGCGCTTCCTGCATATCCCAGCGGCTCCACATTTCACCGCCATCAAAGCGCGGGAAAAAGCGCTGCGCGTCGGTCCCAGCCACCCGCGCCGCCAGCGAACTGAGCCGGCCCAGCTCCGTCCTCAGCTCCGCTTCCGCACCGTTGCGCTGGGAACTTCCGGGAATAGGAGTCCAGCCGGTGTACCGACCGAACCAGAACCGATGTCCTGGACGGTTTGCGTCGAACCAGCGGCGCACCCGGTCGCTGTCCAGGGCCTGGCGCAGGCGCGACATCTGGTCTTCGGCCAGCGCATTGAGCGGATAGAGCACGAGCGCCCTGATGGCAGCCTGCCGGCTTCCTGCCTCATGGGCCCGCTGGGAAATGCGCGGATGGTATACACGGTTTGCCGATCCCGCCGGCGGCGGCATCGACCACCAGTCGTTGCGCGGGGCAGCGGGGATCGCGGGCCAGCCGAGGGATTCGCGGACAAGTGCTGCGATGACGGGGAGGTAGATCGACTCGGTTTTACCCGACCCTGTTCCGGTAAGGATGACCGTGTCGGACTGGCGCGCCACGGTCGCATTCAGCATCTCCTCCTGATGGAGATACAGCTCGATGGGATCTGCTTCCCGCGGAAGGAACAAGCCTTCCTCGGCCAGCCCAGCCAGGTCGCCAATCGCTTGGGGAGACCATCCGCTGGCCCCGGCGAGCACATCGGACACTGCCGCCCGAACGTCGTGGCCGCTGAGCACGTAGCCAGGCTGGGGCTCGATCAGAGGCTCGCGATAAAGTACGCCATCCCGGTCGAGCAGCCTCCGGCGCGCTTGAACGAGGTCTTCAAAGCGCAAGTCGAAGGGGCTGTCAAAGTACCTGAGATAGGCGCTCTTCAGACTGTTGAATGTGTCGATTGGATTGCTCATTGCAGCCTCAGTCCTGTCAGCGCGAGGAAAAGCTTTAGGTGTCCCGGCCGGATGCCAGCAAAGCTGATCCGCATGGTATCGCGATCGAAATCCGGGAGGCGGCCACTGCAAAGCACCAGGCCGCGGGCCATGATGGTTGGCGGATAGAGCTGCACGGGGAGTGACAGCACGGAGCTTTCGGGCATCCACTGGACTGCCTTGCATTTTGCGGAGGAAGCCAGCCGGCCGACGCGGTCGTCTATGAGCGACGCAGCCGCCGGGCCGTTCTTGAGCAAGCTGATCCAGTCCCAGTCGCGCTTGATGCGAAAAAGGCCGCTTGCGGCAGCGGCGGCTTCCGGAAGCGTGGAAGGCACCCACTGCATTCGCGACCTCGAGAACCTGCGCACGGAATCGACCTTTCCTTCCACCATCGGAAACGGCGTGCGCGGCCACTGGCTGACCGATGGCGTACAGGCGAGCATGTGCAGTCCCGCCTCCCGCTGAAGCGGCAAGCCCGCAGCAAGCGCGACCTGGGCAAGGAGATCGGCGGACGAAGCCTTGACGGCAATGATGGACGGCCCTGCCCCCTGCCGCACCAGTTCGATCTCAGCGCCCTCCGCTGCGCTTGCAGTGTCCAGGCTTTGGAGAAGGGCTGGCGTCCGGGTGCCGCACAGCACTGCGCTTGCCACTGCCCCACCGGGCAGCCCCGCTAGCACCGGGGGCGCGACGCGCCATCCGTCGGTACCGATCCTCTCGGCGTGCCCGAGGGTCACCAGGTCGTCGACGGCGCGGCGGCTGTTGGCGCCAGCGGTCAGGACGGCGCTGAGATCGGCGATTTTGCCCGAGCGCCGGAAGGACATCCACTCGAGAACCAGATCGGTCATCTGCCGGCCTTCCGGTATCGGCGCGCCCGCTGCCGCGCCCTGCGCCAGGATTCCTGCCCAACGATGGATGCACTGGTGAGCGGAAGCCGCCGCGAGGCGGCGGTGCGAACCGCGGCCGCCCACTCCAAATCCATTTCCCGTGAAGGCGACCCTGGCAGCAGCGCAGCCAGCCAGTCGATGTGGCCCTGAGTGCGCCTTGGACCGGAAGACGAGACCAGAAAGGCAGGCATCTCGTGAAGCAGGCCGACCGAGACCGGGGCATCAGGCCTTGCCCTGAGGACCGAAACGCCGCGCCGAAGGCCCAGCGCGATCACGGTGGCCACAGTCTCGGCCGCCGCGACATGCTCGTTGTTAGGACCGAGAATGGCCGCACCGCAGATTTCCGCGCGCTCCCAGGGCGCTCCAGTCGAGTGCGCAAAGCGTTCTGGGTGGGCATCCCAGCGATCCCAGCCTCCGTCCAGCCACGGATCGGCGATGACCCTGTATGTCAGCGACGGGCCAGGAACGATATCGACAAGATGGTCTCCAGGCGCATCCCAGCCAGGCGCACGCCAGTAGCCGTCCTCCCCCATATCGGCGGAATTTCCGTCGATGCTGACCGAGGAGCCCACCGGAAAGGGCTCGATTTCGATCCTCGGCGGATTGCCCTGGGCGAAGGATCCAGAGCGAACCTGAAGGCCTCCAGACAACTGGATCACGGCTCCAATTCCAGGATCGAGCGCCTTGAGGCTAGATTCGACTGGAGACGCGGATGCGCGCACAGGACGATACCCGGAGAGCACCTTCCAGCCCGCTGGCACGCCAGTCCAGCCTTCGTGCGAAACCATTTCCGGCGATCCGCACGCAGCAGCGGCAGCCCGCACCACTGCCTCGTCGTCCTGGAGGCAGACGATCGTGCTGTCTGATGCCGTCGGTGCCGACCCAACCGAAATCATTCCTGGTCCGTCCCGCGACGCCGCGAAGATGTGAACGCGCCGTCCGCTCCGGAGCCACTGATAGCCCTCCTCGCAGTCGAGCCTCAGTTCGCCGGAGAGCAGCTCTGGAGTCCATTCGAGGTCGACATCGTCGTAGCGGTCCTCACTGTAAGCTCCGACCTCATCTCCCGTTCCCAACAGAAGAGTGACGCGTTCCGGGTAGCCAGGTGGCCTGGCCAGCACGGCGGCGAGGCCAACACTTCGACGGACCGGATGGATCATCAAGCGAAGCCTGGCCTCGGCAGGCGTGCGCAGCGCCGCTTCGGCGCCCCCCCCTTTCGGCCCGGTGCCAGATGGAGGCAGAGCGGCTCTCCGCTGTCCGCGCCTGTCACGATGCTGAGCTGGCCTGGACGGATGCCGCCTTATTGGCATCGCGACGGCATCGATGTCGAGCTCTTCAGTGGGCTCGGCCGGGGCGAGACGGGTCTCCGGATCAGCGGCCGAGCCCGATGCTGCCGATTCAGTTGCGGCAGCGGTACCAGGCCCTTCCGGCGCAGATTGCCCAGCGTCCCCGAACGTGGCCGCGAGGTCTCCGGTTGAGGCCGCGTTGGACTCGGGTTCCGGCGCGGCCGCAGCTTCGGCCACCTGAGATTCTGACCAAGCGCCGTCCACGCCCATTCCGGTTTCAGCCGGCTGAGACTCATTAGCCTCTTCAGCGGAGCCCTCCTGGGCGGCATACCCATCCTGGAAGAGCGGCTCGCCTTCTACGGAAACTGCCGAGCCTGAGCCGCTGCGCTGTCCGTCCGCCTGCCAAGTTGCAAAAGCGGGTTCAGCCATCTCGGGATCGGAGGCCGCTTCCTCCGGTTGCGCATCAGGCGCCTCTGCCGCGAGAGGCAACCCGACACTGCCGTCCTCGGGGAGTGTCGAGACCTCTGCATCGGAGGGGCTGCGATTATCCAGCGTTTCGATGGCTGGGAAACCTGCATTCCCAGAGGGAACAGCCACGTCCGTGCCGGCGCAGTTCCCGCCATTCGAAGAACCGGGCTCAGCATTTTGGGCAGGTCCTGCAGGTTCCGGACGGTCCAGGGGGACGAGCTCCACTGCATCGGAGGGGCTGCGATCATCCAGGCTTTCGATGGCCAAAGGCCCTGCATCTGGAGCGGGAACATCCACGTCAACGCTGCCGCTGCTCCCGCCATCCGAAGAACCGGGCTCAGCATTCTGGGCAGGTTCTGGAGATCCCGGACCGTCCATGAGGACGGGCTTCACTGAATCGCCTGGCTCCGGGTTCTCGACGGCCTCGGCTGGGCCAGGCATCGGTAGCCGAGACGTGGCCGGAGCGCTGACAGGCGCTGGCGGCCCATCGCCCGAACTTCCTGAGGATTCAGGTTCCTCTGCGCCCCTGGCTCGGTCTTCCGGCATGACGGAGTGCGACCGATGCACTGGCCGAATTGGTTCCGCAGCGCGATGATTGCGCGGCCGGCTGCGTCTGACGAAGAACCGTAGACCGAGCGCCAAGGCCGCCGCGGCGCCCGCAATCGACAGGAAAATCTGCACCCCCAACATGCGAAGCTGCTACCCGCCCATTGCCGCCGCTGCTGCGAGAAGGCCTTCCGCTTCCCGCGCGATTGCAAATCCGCGCTGTGGCGGCCGCGCATTGCCGTATTGCTAAGCAGCGGCCGATCGGCTCCGCGGACAACAGAACCGCCGTGAAAAGGTGGCAGGCAGACGGCTTCGCACGCGCCAATCGGTCGGTCGCAAGCAGGATGGCTCCCCTCGGACAAATCACGATGTGTCTGTGCCAGTACAGAGCTGGACAGCTTTTTCGGATCGTGCCACCACCATTTATGGCCCGCAATGCCGTTCCAAAGCTTCTTGGCCAGCGGCCAGAGCGAGACCTCAAGACTAAGCAATTTGTGCATACCCCCCAGTACGCATATCCCCACAAGTACACTTGCAGACACCAAAGCACCGATCGCACTGCTGGTCCACAGCGGCACCTGCATTGGTTACGATATCCGATTCGTTCCGTTTCATTCAGAAATATTGGCGACCAGTTGTTGCCATGATCAGATGCACTGAGCCGGAAGGCGGGTGCCAGAGTATTTTGAGGTCGTATCCACGATCTGCTCGCCCTGCTCGACGGGCTCTCGTGATCTCGAAGGACACCTCCGAAATGCGACACCAGTCAGCAATCGGCCTGGATAAGCCGATCGCCGCCGCTCGGGAGGTCGGAGCTTCGTCGTTCGTCGCGTTTTCCGCTATCCAGCGTCGCCGCCCACGACATGCGGCAGGCCATAAAATGAGAGCTGAGACAGCCCAGGGCCTCGCTCAAAGCGACTCGGATGACGGAAAGTCATCGAAGCCATCCGGCAGGTCTAAGGGCTGCTCATTCGTCGGATTGACGTTTGTGCCGACCGTCCGAAGCATCGGCACGCCTCCGATACCAGTGCTGCCGACCTTGGCAGTCCGTGTAATGAGACGATGGTTTTTCACTTCGCCGAGGTACCGTCCCTTCAGGTCGAAAACCTCGTTCCGGCGGCGATATCCGACATGCCGACCGTCCTTCGAATAGAGCGCGTCGTCATGGAACCAGCCGAAATATTCGCCGTTCCAGCGGTGCACGAAATTCATCGGTTTGCCTTTTCCCGGTGCTTCGCTTGCCAGATTTCAATCTTGCGGCTCATTGGCCAGCGCAATCGTACGCCTCGTCTCGATGACGCGATTGACATTGCCCTGCGTCTCATTGCCGATGTTGAGCGCGATGAGCTGCCCACCACGCACGTTCTGCTTGGCGGACCCTGTGGGCCGGAAGCCTCAGATCCTCCATGTAGATGGTACCCGAAATGCCGCTCCACGATCCCCAGGTGATGCCGTTCGAAAAGCCGATCATGCCGGCCTGTTCATCGGCGCTGTCGAGCTTCCATCCAATCTGCAGAACCGCCTTCGCCGCCAGCTTCACGAGCAGCGCCTTAGTGCCGATGAATGTCGAATTTGGCTGAAGCCGCACCGCCGTCGGCAGGGCTGTGATGTTGGCCGTTGCTGCGACAGGTGCACCGCAGCCTATACAATGCGGTGCCCTGTCCGAGATTTCACGGCCGCATTTCCCACAAGTGACAAGCGCCATTTTGCTTTCCTCCGACCCGGGAGAGACATTTGCGCAACTTGAAATCACACGCAAACTAGCTGCGATCCGCAGCCTTATGTCGTTCAAGCAGCTCGCGGTCCGCTGGGGTCACTCGCACCCTTCGACCGTTTTGATTGCCATCGCTGAGCGCAAACCAGACGAGCTTGACATCGACTTTAAGCTCGTTCGCGATCTGCCCGAACGATAAGGTCTGCCAGTCATATGGGCAGTCTGCGAGAATCTCGTTGGCGCGGCGCTCGATCTTGTCGATGGTCCGGTTTCGGTCGGCAACGCGTTGCGCCTTGGCCAAATCACGGCCGTGGTAGGCTGGCTCCCGACTCGCTCGTATCGGAATCGTGGTCATCTGCGTAGGCTACGCCCACTTTCGTCCTTGCCGTCCAATCGGCTTTTCAGCGTTGGTGGCCTCGGCGATGCGTTCCATTTCACCGATCAGCCAAGCCCATGCATGGAGATACTTCGCGCGAAATTCGAGATAGGCGGCGACATCGTCGATGACGATCGAGGCGAGCAAGCGAGAGCTGTCATAGTACTCAACCAGGTGGCCGCGGCTGCCCGCATTATAGACACTGACCGAATCGACATCCTGGCCGAACTGATGATCCAGGTGGACACCGTGGCGGCTTAAGACCTCTCGCGTATCGCCGCCATGCTCGTTGCCATCGCGCAAAATGACCTGATACCACTCCGGCACCTCGCAATGCCGGAGGGAAATACCATCGAAGTGAAGAAAGCCATCCATGATCGCATTCCTGAGTTGATTCGGGGATTGATCATGACTCGGCACCTGCGTCTCAGCGAGGGGAACTCTTGGAAATTTAACGATTCGCTATGCCGCTACTCGCTTTTCGAGCGTCTCGATCAAAGAGGCGACCGACTGGGCGACCGCGAATGCCAGGGGCGGAGGCACCGCCTCGCTGACCTGGTCAATCTGGGACGACAGCGAACCCAGCAACTCGTATTCGTGCGGGAAGCCCTGAAGCCGCATGGCCTCGTAAACGCTGAGCCGGCGATGGCATCTAGGATGGACGTGCACCTCGCGATGGCCGTAAGCGACGGTGATGCTTGGCCTATCCCATGCAAGCGTTTTGAAGCTCCGGTGGCTGCTTTCTCCGGCTTTCAGGCCGCCATTGGAAAATCGGGGCGATTTCGGCACCATGCACCAATGGTTGCGATGGTGCGGAAAGGTCCCTGGATCGGCATTCTTTGTGAAGTGGGCGGGCTCTGGCAGTCCATCTAATGCGGATTTGACTGAACGCGCCTCGGCACCTTTGGTGGATGCCGCGGGCTTCTCCCAGACAGCGCTTCCAAACAGCGTCCTGTTCAGCCCTACTATAAACAGCCGCTCCCTGTTCTGTGGAGTGTCATAGTCGACTGCGTTCAGCAATTCCTCGGAAACATGAAACCCGGCATCGGAGAGCGCCTTCTTGAACAGTACCAGCCGATGCGCGTGCATACCGCTCCGGAGACCCTTCACGTTTTCCATAACGAAAAACTTCACAGGCTTGCGTTGGTTCAGCCGGCCAAGAAGGCGTGCGTAGGCCAGCGGCAGATGGTGCCTCGGATCGTCGTCGGAGATTGAACGGTTGGCCTGGCTGAAACTCTGGCAGGGAGGCCCTCCGATCACGCCGTCAGGCGTGAACTCGCCACCCCACATTTCATCCAGGACATCAAGCGTAAGCAAGTCCACGTCCAACTGATGGCCGTGCACGTTTTCGGGCCGATTGTGGTTATAGGACCGGACACTGTCAGCCTTCTTGTCAAAGGCAAGTCCAATCTCGAATTCAGCGCGTTCGAACCCTAGATCGAGGCCCCCTGCACCGCAAAAAAGGCTCAGCAGCAAATGCGAACTCCTTGCTCCTGATCCAAGCTTCGCGGGCAGCTGAGATTATCCCGATTCGCTGAAAATGCTACAAGAATACTCGACACTCGACAGGAACGCACAGATTCCGATCTGTCTATATCGTCTGTATGTCTTTCAATATGGCCGTTTCAGCGGGGATGAAGTTGCCCAAACGCGACTTTTCGACCACTTAAGGCCGACTAGCCGCATCACATGTGCCTCGGCGGCAACCAGTCCCGTTTGGGCCGCGAGCCGCTCGGCGGCTTGGCACATTTACTGGGGCGGTGCCCCGTCTGACCTGAAGATCGCGACCAGCGGTTTTCCGTTGGCGCGCCCTTGGCACTTCAGGGTCATCGGGCCCTTGTACGGATTGTTGAAAGTACATTTGCCGGACGCGGAAGCCTGGCTCGGCGGGACGCCTTGAATGCCCAAATTCAGGTGGATCCGCTGTATCTTGATCGCGTCGCTGTCGGGGGTCGGATTTGGCAGATCGGCACCCACTATAGTCAACACAGCGTCGTTTCTAAGGGTGAAGTGGAACAGGACTCGGTTCCCGCTCATAGTGCTGCTCGATAGGACAGGCCGACAGTAGGGCGAGATGTCTTTTCCCAGAGCGACCAGCTTGAGGCAGTTCCCGTTCAAGGTCAGCAGGGACAAAAGATCATCGCTGGCAGCTCGCGCCGATACCGGATGATACACAGCCATAGTTGCCGCTATCGCCCACAACGCGCCCGCAATCCTGATTTGCATGCCCCGAGTCTCCCAAGCGGGCGAACCATCGCGCCGGCGCGACCGGGGTGTCAAGCAACGCGCGCCTGGTGGGGAATAGAACGCACGAAAACCCGTCGCCTTCCCTGGGGGTCGCCTGGTAAGCATGAAAACTCAAAGCCCTGCCGCCTGCTTGCCATAGGATTGCGACGGCTGGCTTGGCCGGGCGAAGCCCCAGTCGGCAACCTTGCCGAATCCGGCGTGCTCGCAAACGAGGCCTAGAGGTCCGTGATCACGCGGCGGCGCAAGCTCTCCGGGGCGGGCAGGCTCGTCGCTTATCGATGGCTGACCTTCCTCTTCATCGCGTCCAATTGCTCCTGAAGCCGGCCGTTGAGCATGATCATCGCCTTCAGGGCCTTCATCGAATCCTTCTCCGAACTGGCGAACTGCGGGGACAAGCGACCTCCCACCGGAACAAACCCCATGGGATCCTCGAGGCCCGGCAGGTTCAAGGGACTAGCAACAGGCTTCCCATGCTGCGTCCGGCTTCGAGGTCGGCATGTGCCTGCGCTGCGTCTTGCAAAGCATAGGTGGCACCGATCGTGCTGGCGATGCCGAGTCGCATTGCCGCCACGACGGCTTCCGCCGCGACGCGATAGAGCTTCATGTCGGCCGAATAAGCCATGAAGCTCGGACGCGCCAGCGACAGCGAGCGGCGCGGGCCAACCTCCTCGATGTTGAGCGGTGCGATAGGGCCGGCCGCCTGGCCGATGCTGGCGACGATGCCGAACGGCCGCACGCAGGCAAGCGTCTTCAGGAGCATGTCGCCGCCGATGCCGTCATAGGCGGTGTCGACGCCGCGACCGTCGGTCAACCTTCTGACATGGCGCGTCTTTCTGCGATCCTTGACCGTGCCAAGTCCGAAGATTCCGTGTCGGAAACCGTCGACTCGAAGGACGCAGCGACGGTGTTTCCGAGCCTTGTGCAGGGCTTGGGGTTCCAGTTCGCGATTGCCAGGGTCCAAGGGCATATCCAACCCGAAGCGGAAAGATCGCTCGCGTTCTATCTGCAAGGGCTCATGTCAGGGCAGGCAGCCACGGATCGCGCATGGGCAACGATCGAAACCGCGAAAAAGAAACGTAGATCGGATGTAGGGGAAAAGCGGCGCGCATCTGCCACAGCCGGCAAGGTGCCCCATTAGTGGCCTCGGCTTCGCAAGGTTGTAGCGGCCGAAGCCCGGAATTCATTCGTCAGGTCCGCCGGCACCATGGAGACGGCGAGCAGGGTCCCGAATTGGGCGATCTGGGATCATCGAGCCATAGCGCCGCACGCGTTCAACGCCTTATCGAAAGCATCCGATGACACTGACCTACGCACATCACACAAACGCCTACCGCCTGACTACACAGGCAGAAGAGGCGGCCAGACCCGCGATCGAAAATCTCCAGGGCTGGCACGAGGCTGTCAGCGAAATCCACACTTGGCCGGAGTATGAACCCCAGCCGCTACGTACACTCGATGCAGCTGCCGTCCGCATCGGCGTAGGCAAGATCTACTACAAGGACGAGAGCGAACGGTTCGGGCGCGGTCTCGCGAGCTTCAAGGCCCTCGGCGCACCCTACGCGGTGGCGCGGCTTCTGATCGACGAAGTTGAAGGTGTCACGGGCAAGCGTCCAACGACCGAGCAACTGCGGTCCGGCAAGTTTCGCTCAATCACCGAGCGCATCACGGTCTGCGTCGCGACGGACGGGAACCAGGGGCGTGGGCTCGTCTATGGCGCCAAGGTCTTCGGTTGCCGATGCGTGGATTACGTTCATGGGCACGTCAGCGCTGGCCGAAAGGACGCAATGGAGCGGCTAGGCGCGATCGTTATTCGGATCGACGGCGAGTATGAGGCTTCCGTCGCCCGCGCGAAGGAAGATGCCCGGATCAACGGCTGGCATTTCGTCAGCAGCACGTCGTGGGACAATTTCAAATCCCCGATCGCTCGCTACGTTATGAACGCTTACATGGTCATGGTCGAGGAAGCGTTGGACCAGATCCCCGACCTCCGAAGTATCACGCATGTGTTCATGCAGGGCGGGGTTGGAAGCATCGCGGCTGCGGTGTTTCTCGGCTTCCAGCAAAGGCTGAAGTTTGCCTTGCCGCGCTTTGTCGTAATTGAACCCAATGAGGCGGACTGTCTGTTTCAGAGCGCCAAAAACAACCGCCCCACGCCCTCCGAAGGCTCGCTCAAGACGATCATGGCGGGGCTGGCCTGCCGCGAGGTGTCTCCGGCGGCATGGGCGATCCTCGAATGGCTTGGGAGCGACTATCTTCGAATTCCGGACTTCTGGGTCGAGGACGCCATGAAGTCGCTTGCGCGCGGCAACGGCGATATTCCCGTTGTCAGCGGGGAATCCGCCGCCGGCGGCATGGGCGTACTGCTGAATGCGGCTTCGGACGACTTGCTGAGAACGGCGCTCTCTCTCAATGGAGACAGCCAGATTGTCTTGTTCGGCTGCGAGGGAGCAACCGATCCGGCGATCTACGAGCGCATCGTCGGATCGAGCCCGGACGCTGTGTTCGCTCGACGGGATGATTTCGTGACTGGACTTCAACACGCAGATTTCAGGCGGGGATGCGCGCGTACTTGATCCAACAGTCCCACGCATCGCGGGCCGCTACGGCCGTCGCTCCACCGTCGTGACCAGCCAGCTCCCGGTCTCGACTTCCACAGGCTTTATCGGCATCCATATCCGCATGTCCCGCATAGGACCCAGTCAAGATGCATGTGACTGTCGATATGGCCTCATGGTTCCTCTTTTCTCTCGGGCCTGACTAACGGTCGCTATCAGCGCATTTGTCGAGGAACGACTTCAGGGCCGCTGTGACGCTCTTGCCCAGCGTCACCGTTGTCGATTGCCCCGCCGAAGGTTTGAACTCGATCGGCCTGTCGGCCGTGAGAATCTGCATCACGCGCCCATTCGGCTCGATGGACGTCAACAGCATAGCGCCTCCCGTCATCTCAAAGTCGGGACTTCGCACGGAAACGCCGTCCACGCGAGTGGAGAGCGTTCCGGTTCGAAGCGAGAGGCTGACGGGCTCGTGCTCTCCCTTGCCCAGTCCCAATTCGCCACCGATCCTGATGTCCAGCATCTGCGAATGGATGCACGTCAGGTAAAGCAGGGGATCGGTCTCCGGCTCTTTGGACCACACGCCTATCGAGACAAGTTTGAGCGGTCCGGCGCCGAATTTCTCGGCAGCATGTGCGGCAGGAACCATTGCAGCAAGGCCAAGGGCGAAGAGCGTGATCGAGAATACCACGCCATTGAGGGGATCGCGGTAGTTTTGGGGCTGTGTCATTGGCTGAGCGGTCCATCATGGAGAATCTGCAAATCGTGCGCTCGCGGCTTGCTCAGTTCGGCGACCGTCGCGAACGAATGGCATCCCATAAATGGTGATCGTCATCGGATGAACCACTCAGCGAACAATGATATTCCGAGGAAGAACACAGCGCCGATCCAGATCAATGGGGTAGCCAGATTTCTGTAGAATCTCGCTCTGGGGTCTGCGCCCGGTTTCATGCCGATGACACCGTAAGCCAGAATGGCGAGGCCGGTGGCGCCAAGCAGGAGGCAGGCCGAGCCTCCAATTGCCCACATGCCGCGTAGATGGAGGCTCTCAAAATTTTTGAGGCGCCAAGGCCCCACGCGGTAGGGCATGACCAGGTCATCGGCGATGACACCGTGTATCGTGTAGGCGGCGATCGCAACTGCGACGGTAAACCCGATCAGCTTGCGTATTTCAGTTGGCGGAGGCCGCAAACAGCTTCTCCCATTGCTCCGCATGGCCGCTGGCGCGCGCCGCGTCGTCCCATTCCAGCTTCGCGCACTTGCGAAGCGTCTGGCAGTTGCCGGGATCGCTGGCCATGCACAGCGTCCCCTTGCCGCCCGCCAGTTTGAACGTTGCCTTGTCCAAAGGATCGGCCGCCAGCGAATGCGGCGCCCCCTCGAACACATCGCATGTCATGTCGGCCTTGCAGCGCATGAACTGGCGAGGTTCAAGCCGTTCATCTTCGCCTCCGACAAGGTATTCGACCAGCCCGTCCGGGTGGACGATGTACGGGCTGGTCGAACACATCAGGTGCATGACATCGGGCGTGGCATCGACGTCATCGGGCGGCCCGAAGGCCCACATGCCGGCCGTTCCGTCCGCCAGTTGAGTGGCATCTTGCTGCGGCTGCAAGGTATAGATGATGCCCATCGCGCCGTGCGGCCTCACCACGATTCTTGCATCGTCGGTGAAGCCGACGCCGTAGCCCTCTGACAGGCTGTTCAGCTTGACGATCTGCTTCCCCAAAGAGGCGTCCCAGATACGCACGTAAGCGTCGGACGAGCCTGTGGCGATGCGGGCGCCGTCCGGACTGAACGCCGCGGACAGTACTTTTTCGATGCCGTCTTCCTTCAAGGTCGCTGTCTCCGCGCCGCTGGCTGCATCGAACACGCGCGCAATGCCGTCGTCCGCGCCGGTCACGATACGCTTGCCCTCACGGTCGAATGCCGCCGCCCCCACGTCGGCCTGATGCCGCAGCGTCGCGATCTCGTGCCCGCCCGCTGCCTCCCAAACCCGCGCCGTCTGGTCTCGCGCGACCGTCAGGATGCGCGCTCCGTCCGGACTGAAGCGAGCGCTGCTGACGGCTTTCTCGTGCCCTTCCAGCTTTGCGATTTCCTTGCCGGTGGCGACATCCCATACCCGTGCGGTTTTGTCGTGCGCAGCGGTAACAACACGACCTCCGTCGGGACTGAAACTCGCATCGGTCATCGTATCGGTGTGTCCGTCCAGGATGGAGATCTCTCGTGGGCCTTCGATTTGCCAGACCGCCGCCGTATCGTCCTTTCGCAGCACGACGATGTACCTGCCGTCAGGGCTGAATGGCATTCGGGGTGCTTCCCGAATGAGCGATTGTCCGTCCAAGGGGATCGCCGAGATCTCCTTCGAAAAATCGGCGGTATTCCAAATCTGCAATTGGTTCCTTGTCTCCACCATCAACATCGAGCCGTCTGGGCTCCAGGCGACCGAGGACGCCTCGTCCTTCACTTCGGCCATTTGCTTACCGTCGGATGTATCAAGAATGATCGTACCGGCATCGGTGGCGAATGCGATTCGGTCGCCGGTAGGGCTGAAGCTGGCGGCATAGACTGCCTGATCGACATTGAACTGACTCACTGCATAGGTTTCTGTAGCGAATGCGGCGCCCGCAGGAAGCGTCGCGGCCAACCATAGACCCAGCAGGATCGGCATGCGTTTCGGGAGAATTGCCACGCTTGCCTCCATAGGATGGCGCAACTGGAAAACCGTGACGACATGAATCGCCTTGCTGTAGCGGCTGAAGGCAACTAATTCCGATCCCTCGGTGCGCCACACCTGGAACGCTGAAATCATTCGAATTTAGGGGCGATCTTAGGGGCCGCTAACGCCGTTCGACACTATCATTCGATAGTGGCCCAGTGACCGTGACTAGCATTCATTGAGCCGGGAGCCGAAAATCACAAAGGCGTTCGCCATGCCGAACACTGGTTGTCGGTTTTCCTGACGGCTTGTCTGTTGCCGTTCGCCGGTCCGACTGCCGTCCAGGCTGAAAAGTACCCTGCCAGCGACGAGCCGATCTTTTTCGAGGACTTGCAGGCAACCACCGATTGCCTGTCCGCGCACGCGTTGCATGAGCAATGTGCTTGGGGCTCCAGCGGAGACGCGGAGCTTTCGGGCGCGGTCATCGAGAAATGCGAAGCGGTCTTTATGCAACACCTGCGCCGCAGCCAGCTTCATCTCTACAGGCACCGCGGCGCACGATGCGATGCCGCCTACGACCACCGATACTCGATGGGGCCATTTCAGGCCTCGATGTGCCGCGAAGACCTCGCGGTTCGTTACTTCCGGACCTTTTCGCGCGGCCCCGGCCAAGCATCACCAAAATGGCCCGGACCTGCTCCCTCCTAGGAATGATGCCCGCAGATCAACGATGATGAGGCCGCACATCAGCTCGATATAGAGAGCAGGAGGGCGACGAGCTGCGCTTGGCTGCCCACATTCGTCTTGGCGAATATCCGGTTCAAGTGCCCTCGCAAGTTGCCGATCGTAATGCCGAGGGCTCCGGCGATCTCGAACGATTCCTTGCCGGCCGCCAGAAGTTCGGCGATTTGCGTTTCGCGCGGAGTGAATCCGAATGCCGCGCAGACACTTGCCAGC
>NZ_RZTO01000239.1:0-7732 GCF_003997225.1 Mesorhizobium sp. M2C.T.Ca.TU.002.02.1.1 | reverse complement strand
GGTATTAGGTGCGCTGCGAAAGCGGAGCAGTGCTTGAAATGCTTTAGCCCTGCAGCGCCTCGAGCAGGCTGACCGCCGCCATCAAGTCGCGCTTGCGGGCCGAACGGCGCGCCATCGCCTCGGCATCCTGGCCCCAATGCTCGATCTGCCAATCCTCGTCGACATGGGCCGCGGCCCAAGCTTCCTCGGCGTCGATCTCGCCGAAATCGACGGCCAAGGCCAGCAGCGCCGATCCGGTCAGCGACGTCATGACATGGATGGCGGCCAGCCGCATCGGCTCGGCACGCTGGCCAAGATGTGCGCCGAGCACGGCGATCGCTTCGCGCGGCTGCTCGACATGGATGACGCCTTCGGCAAGGTTGAAGCGCGCGCCGAGGCTGCTGCGCGCCCAGTCGAGCACCGGATCCCAGAGCTTGTTCTGGCGGTCGACCAGTCTCTGCGGGCCGTCGGCGCGATAGCAAAGAAGATCGGACGAGGCGAAGCGCAGCACGTCTTCCAGCACCGCCTGCGGATCGGAGGCGACGCCGTCGATGGCGGTGTTGACGAGCCGCATGACGGGCATCGTCACGGGATCTATGACCTCGCTCTGCGCGCTGAATTCATCGGCCACAAGTGACGCAGCCTTTTCAGTCGGCAGCACCATCACGGCCTTGCCTGGCGTGCGCACCGGCCTGCCGTCCAGATGGATGGCAAAACCGTTCTCGACGGGAGCCACCGAAACAGCCTTGTAGAAACGCTTCGGCAGCGGCGTCTTCATCTGGATCTGGGCGCGCCGCACCGGGTCGGGATCGGAGAGCAGTTTTCCGGCTTCGAGGTCTTCGAGGATATCGCGCATGCCGAACTCCCTAAACTGTAGGCTGCCTGCGCGCCGGTCGGTTGACGATGATCAGTCCGGCGGCGATCAGGCCGAGCGCCAGGATTATCCTGACCGTCGGCGGCTCGCCCAACAACACCGCGCCGCACAGGACGCCGAACACAGGCGACAGGAAGGCGAAGCTCGACAGGCTTGCCGCCGGATAGCGCGTGAGCAGCCAGAACCACAACACATAGGTGAAGGCGACGATATAGAAAGACTGGAACAGCAGCGCCAGTGTCGGCAAAGAGGCAACCGCGCGGATCGGCGGGCCGGCGAAGGGCATCACCAGGGCGCCGACAATAGCGGCGCCGGCCAACTGGTAGAGCAGCAGCTTCTCCGCGCGCGTCTCGACCAGCTTCGATCGCTTGATGACGATGCTGGTGGCCGCCCAGAGAATGCCCGAGCCAAGACTGAGCAGATCTCCGGTCAGCGTTGCGTCGCCGCCGGCAACGATGCCGTCGGAGAAAACCGTCGCCAGGCCGCAAAAGGCGAGAACAAGCCCACCGAGCTTGCGCGCGTTGATGCGCTCGCCCAGCAGAAAATGTCCGCCGATCAGCACCCAGAACGGCATGGTGTTGACCAGGAGCGTGTTACGGGCAACGGTGGTGTATTCGAGCCCGATATAGAGGCAGAGGAACTCGACGCCGAAGAGCACGCCGACGACGATGCCGGCGGTCAGCGTCCCGTCCGCTTCGAACAGCCTGATGCCGCGGAGCTGGCACCAGGCGAACACGCAGGCTCCCCCGATAAGCGAACGGGCGACCGACACGAAAACAGGGTCGTAACCTGCATAGGAGACCTTGGCGGCGACGTAGTTCAGCCCCCAGGAGAAGGTCAGCCCGACCATGATGGCCGCCGCCGCCATGTCGACCGCGTCGCGGCGACCCAGTACGGGCGCAGCAGTCAAATCTCAGTCCTCCGCGCTCTGTTCGTCAAAACCGAGAAGGTTCCAGCTCTGGCGCATATGCGGCGGCATTGGCGCGGTCACGTCGATCACGCCCTGGTCGGGATGCGGTATGACAATCCGGCGGGCATGGAGATGCAGACGGTTCTGGATGCCGCCCGGAAATTCCCAGTTGGTGTCGGCCTCGAAATATTTGGGATCGCCGATGATCGGGCAGCCGATATGGGCGGCGTGGACGCGAAGTTGATGGGTGCGGCCCGTGTAAGGCTCCATTTCCAGCCATGACAGCGACTGTGCCGCCTGCTCGACGACGCGGTAATAGGAGACGGCGTGATCGGCGCCCTTCTCGCCATGCTTGGCGATGCGCACGCGGTCGCCGTCCGGCGTCGCCTCCTTGACCAGCCAGGTCGAGATCTTGTCCTCTCGCTTCGGCGGCACGCCCTTGACCAGCGCCCAGTAGGTCTTCTTGGTTTCGCGCGCCCGGAACGCTTCCGACAGCTTCATCGCGGAAAGGCGGGTGCGGGCGACGACCAGCACGCCGGACGTGTCGCGGTCGAGGCGGTGGACGAGGCGCGGCTTTTCGCCCTTCTGGTTGCGCCAGGCTTCCAGCATGTCGTCGACATTGCGGGTGACGCCTGAACCGCCCTGCACCGCCAAGCCAGCCGGCTTGTTGAAGACGAAGACTTTCGGGTCCTCGTGCAAGAGCATCTTGGCGAGCACTTCGGCATCGCCCTGGTTGCGGATCGAGTGGCCGGTGAGCGGAACGTCGCCCTTCTTGTCGACGTCGAGCGGCGGGACACGTACGGATTGGCCGGGCTCGACGCGCGTGTCGGCCTTGACCCGGCCGCCGTCGACGCGGATCTGGCCCGAGCGCAAGAGCTTTTGCAGGTGGCCGAAGCCGAGGCCCGGATAATGGACCTTGAACCAGCGGTCGAGCCTCATGCCCGCCTCGCCGGCCTCAACCGTGATCTGTTCGACACCTGCCATGGATACGCTTTTCCGTTTGAAAGCGGCGCCATAGCACTAAGGCGAGGATGTTGCGAGCCAAAGACCCAACAAAGCCGGACGATTACCCCAATCGTCGCGCTGGATGCCGTCCAGCCTGGTCGCTCAGTTGCCGGAAGATGGCGGCGATACCACGCAAACCGTCGAGCGCGTCAGGAATCGCCTCTCGCGGCCATTGTCGAGCGAGAACATGCCGCCCCTGCCCTTCACCACGTCGATGACAAGGTCGGTGTGCTTCCAGGCCTCATATTGCAAGGCGCTGATATAGACCGGCGTGTCGCCGATCTCGCCGAGCTTCACGTCATTGTCGCCGATCATGAACTCGCCGCGCGGATAGCACATCGGCGACGAGCCGTCGCAGCAGCCGCCGGACTGGTGGAACAGAACCGGCCCGTGATCGGCGATGATCTCGGCAAGCAGCGCCTCGGCCTCCGGCGTGGCCGTCACTTTGCCCAATGAAGCACTATCCATCAAAACCTCCTCCAACTGACGGGAGGACGCGGATGAACCGCGCCCTCCTCTTTGCCCTGGGAGGATCAGAAGAAGCCGAGCTTCTTGGGGCTGTAGCTGACCAGCATGTTCTTGGTCTGCTGATAGTGGTCGAGCATCATCTTGTGCGTCTCGCGGCCGATGCCGGACTGCTTGTAGCCGCCGAAGGCGGCATGCGCCGGATAGGCGTGGTAGCAGTTCGTCCACACGCGTCCGGCCTGGATGGCGCGGCCGAAGCGGTAGCAGCGGTTGGCGTCGCGGCTCCAGATGCCGGCGCCGAGGCCATAGAGCGTGTCGTTGGCGATCGACAGCGCCTCGCCATCGTCCTTGAAGGTCGTCACGGACACGACAGGGCCAAAGATCTCCTCCTGGAAGATGCGCATCTTGTTGTTGCCCTTGAACACGGTCGGCTTGACGTAATAGCCGCCGGCTAGGTCGCCCGGCAGATGGTTCTGCTCGCCGCCGGTCAGCACCTCGGCGCCTTCCTGGCGGCCGATGTCGAAGTAGGACAGGATCTTCTCCAACTGCTCGCTCGATGCCTGGGCGCCGATCATGGTGGCCGGATCGAGCGGGTCGCCCTGGACGATCGCCTCGACGCGCTTCAGTGCGCGCTCCATGAACTTGTCATAGATCTTCTCATGCACCAGCGCGCGGCTGGGACACGTGCAGACCTCGCCCTGGTTGAGCGCGAACATGACGAAGCCTTCGATCGCCTTGTCGAAGAAGTCGTCGTCTTCGGCCGTCACATCCTGGAAGAAGATGTTGGGCGACTTGCCGCCGAGCTCGAGCGTCACCGGGATGAGGTTCTGGCTGGCATATTGCGAGATCAGGCGGCCGGTCGTGGTCTCGCCGGTGAAGGCGATCTTGGCGATGCGGTTCGAGGATGCCAGTGGCTTGCCGGCCTCCAGGCCGAAGCCGTTGACGATGTTGAGCACGCCTTCGGGCAGAAGGTCGCCGATCAGGTCGGCCCACAGCATGATAGAGGCGGGTGTCTGCTCGGCAGGCTTGAGCACCACGCAGTTGCCGGCGGCAAGCGCCGGCGCCAACTTCCACACCGCCATCAGCAGCGGGAAGTTCCACGGGATGATCTGGCCGACCACGCCGAGCGGTTCGTGGAAGTGGTAGGCGACGGTGTCGTGATCGATCTCGGAGATCGAGCCTTCCTGGCTGCGCAGCACACCGGCGAAATAGCGGAAATGGTCGACGGCCAGGGGAAGGTCGGCGGCTGTCGTCTCGCGGATCGGCTTGCCGTTGTCCCAGGTCTCGGCGAGCGCCAAAAGGTCGAGATTGTCTTCCATGCGGTCGGCGATGCGATGGAGGATCAGAGCGCGTTCCGCGGGGCTGGTCCTGCCCCAGGCGTCCTTGGCTTTGTGCGCGGCATCGAGCGCTGCCTCGATGTCGGCCGCATCCGAGCGGGCGATCTCGCACAAGGGCCGTCCGGTGACGGGCGAGATGTTCTCGAAATATTTGCCGGAATGCGGCGCCTTCCACTTGCCGCCGATGAAGTTGTCGTAACGCTTGGCGAACGGAACCTTGGCTGCGCGCGAGAATTCCACCTTGTTCATGTCTTCCTCCCGTAAAGGCGCGCCGCGGGATGCGGCGCGTTGGCGGAGGATTTTGCGGATGGTTGCCGCCTTGTCAGCCGGGGGCCGGGCGATCGCGGCCGCCGAGTGTCGCAGAACTGCGACAGGTCAGATCAGGAAATCAATGCGGGCGGCGGATTTCGAAACGGGCGAGCTTGCGATGCAGCGTCGCGCGCGAAATGCCGAGATTTTGGGCTGCCGCCGAGACATTGCCGCCGGCCCGCGCCATCGCCCGCTGCAACGCGCCGCGCTCGGCGTCGTCGAGGTCTTCCTTCGCCTTTGCCTGGTCGCCGAGAACGTCGGCGGCCAGCAAACCCCGGGCCAGGGCTTCGCCTGTTATTCCCAGTGCAAGCCGCGCCGACCGGCTCGCGCCAATCACCAGGTCATCCTGGTCGACCGCGATCAGCGCGCCGGCCCCGCGCTCGGCGACCGGCGCCAAAAGGATGCGGGCGCTGGAATATACCATGCGGAAATTCTCCGCCTCGATGCGGCGCGCGGCATCGCCAACCGCGACGGAGATGAGCTGGACGAATCCCTCCGTCAGGTCCGAACGGCAGGACGATACGTCGAGCGCGGCCGCCAGATTGCCTTCATGGTCATAGACCGGCGCGGTGGTGCAGCTCAGCAGCGTGTTGCGCGAAAAGAAATGCTGGTCGCGATGGATGGTCAGCGCCCGCTGCTCGGCAAGGCAGGTGCCGATGCCGTTGGTGCCTTCACTGTCCTCACTCCAGACCGTGCCGGTCCACAGGCCCCATTCGTCGAAGGTTTCGTCGTCGGCGACCGCGCCCCGGCGCTCGACGGGGATGCCGTCGCGGTCGGCCAGCATCACGCAGCAACCAACTCCGCCGACCGCCTGATAGAGCCGGTTGAGGCTTGTCTCGGCGGCGCGGATCATCCGCTCCATGCGCTGGCGGGCCCCTCTCAACTCGCCTTCGGTCAGCCGCCTGGGCGCCTTGCGCTCGGCCGGATCGAGATGGTGCAGTTGCAGCGAGCGCCGCCATGAGGCCACCAACGCCGAATGGGCTGCGTCGCTTTTCGCGATCGAAGCCTGGACCAGATCCGCATGCACGGCGGTTTGCCGTCCGATCAACCCTATCCTCCCGGTGAGCGGAACCTCCTTCCGCTCCGTCGCCATGCTCGCAGGAACATAGCCGACAATCCAAAGCGGTTCGGCCTTTGATACAATTGCCGACCGCGCAGGCATTTGATTCCAAGCAATTCCACGCGGAAAACGCCTGGAACTGCTCCGGAGTTCTAAAGGTCGCGGTGTATCGGCGCCATAGGACGTTGGTTTAAACGGGACCCGGCCGCCAGGGCCGAATCCCGGAGCTTGCAGGGATCAGTTGGCGGCGGCCTTCGGCTTGGACGAGCCGATCATTTTCCAGTTCTTGTAGAAGACGGAATTGATGCGCTCCACGCTGACCGAGACGATGGCGAGAAGGCCCGCGATCAGCCTCGGGAACGGGGATGGCCGGATGATGTCGACGAAGACGCAGTAGCGGCGACCGTCATATTCGTTGACCGAGCGGTGGAACAGCGTGTCGTCGAAGATGAACAAAGGATTGTCGTACCAATAGTTCTTCTTGCTGCCGCACTGGACGAAGATCTCCGCCTGCACCGGGATCAGATTGTAGAGGATGCGCAGGCTGAGCCGCAGCGGACCGAAATGCCAGGACGTGGATTCACGCTTGCTGAAAACGGATACTGCGATCGTCTTGATGTATTTGTAATCCTTATTGAATTCGGGAACGTTGTCGATCTTGTGCTTGCCGTACCACTGGTAGACATACATACCGCGCCGGCCGGCGCCGAAATTGGCGTCGATGTCGGCGATGATCTCGTCCTTGCGGGCTTTGAAGACGCCCAGGACCTCGTTGATCTCGCGCTGATAGTCCTCAGGGAACTGCTCGGGCTTCCAGACACCGGGGTTGCGGTAGCAGAGTAGGTCGACGATCAGGTTGAACGGCGACAGCAGCCAGGTGAACAGGCCGTTGCCGAGGAAGTAGCGCTCGAACAGGTTCCGGTTCTTCCGGTCGTTGCGCATGACGTCGATCAGGCCGCAGACGACCCAGATCGCCGTGATGATCGGGATAAAGTAGAAGGCGAGCGCGAGAACCACGACCGCGATGGCGGCCTTGCGGAGCGACTTGACGGTTTGCTTTTTCATTGTCATTCGCGCGGGAGCGCGATCCTGTTCCATGGGACAAAATCACGGCGACCCCCGCCAGCCGTGCGTCTTGATAGGATTTTTTGTTTCCCGGCACAATGCCGACGCACGGGTCCAAGCGGTCTGCCAGTGCAAATATTTGGAGCGGTCTACTCCACTTCAGCGCCATGTCCCGTCGGGCCGCGCAATTCAGCTGTTCCGTTCGCTGCGCAGCTTCGCCCAGTACTCCAGCCGCTTGCGGATATCGCGCTCGAACCCGCGTTCCGGCGGATCATAGAAGGTGTGCCGACCCATCTTCTCCGGAAAATAGTCCTGGCCGGAAAACGCGTCCGGCTCGTCATGGTCGTAGCGATAGCCGGCGCCGTAGTCCTCCTCTTTCATCAGCTTGGTCGGCGCGTTGAGGATGTGCTTGGGCGGCAGAAGCGAGCCGAACTCCTTGGCCGCCGCGGTCGCGGCCTTGAAGGCTGTGTAGACGGCGTTCGATTTCGGCGCGGTGGCGAGATAGACGGCCGCTTGGGCGAAGGCGAGCTCGCCCTCGGGCGAGCCAAGATAGTCATAGGCGTCCTTGGCCGCATTGGCGACGACAAGCGCCTGCGGATCGGCGAGCCCGATATCCTCCACCGCCATGCGCACGAGCCGGCGGCCGAGATAAAGCGGATCCTCGCCGGCATCGAACATGCGGGCGAGGTAATAAAGGGCCGCATCCGGGTCGGAGCCGCGCACCGATT
>NZ_RZTO01000238.1:0-7740 GCF_003997225.1 Mesorhizobium sp. M2C.T.Ca.TU.002.02.1.1 | reverse complement strand
ACGCGCGGCGCGGGCAAAGCGCTTGGCGAGCCTCGGACCGACCTCGCGGCCCATGCGGGTCGAGCCGGTGGCCGAGACCAGCGGCACCTTCGGATGGTCAACCAGCACCTCGCCGACGGCGCGGTCGCCGATCAGCACCTGCAGCAGTCCCGCCGGCGCGTCAACGCCGAAGCGCTTGCCGGCGCGCTTGAAGATCGCCTCGCAGGCGAGCGCGGTCAGCGGCGTCTTTTCCGACGGCTTCCAGACCACGGCATCGCCACAGACGAAGGCAAGGGCCGCATTCCACGACCACACCGCGACCGGGAAGTTGAAGGCCGAGATCACGCCGACCACGCCGAGCGGATGCCAGGTCTCCATCATGCGGTGCCCGGGGCGTTCGGTGGCGATGGTGAGGCCATACAATTGCCGGGAAAGACCGACGGCGAAATCGCAGATGTCGATCATCTCCTGGACCTCGCCGAGCCCCTCGGAGGGGATCTTGCCGACCTCGATCGACACCAGCCGGCCGAGCTCGTCCTTATGCGCGCGCAGCTCTTCGCCGAGCAGCCGCACCAGTTCGCCGCGCTTCGGTCCCGGCACCAGCCGCCAGGCCTGGAAAGCCTTGTGCGCGGCATCGATGGCCTTGCCGGCATCGGCGGCCGAGATCGATTTCAGCGCCGCGATCTCCTCGCCCGTCACCGGGCTGCGCACGATGAGGTCGCCTCCGACAAGCGCCTCCTTGGCGACGCCCAGTTTCTCAAGAAGCGAGGCCGTTTCCTTCACCAGTGTCATTTTTGTCCCTTTCAGATCCCGCCTCTCATAGGGCGGAAATGGAAGCCATGCGCCATGTCTTGGATGTGCCGTCAGGCACGCCCGGGCGCTTTGATGGCGTGGCATTACTCGTTTCAGGGAAAAACCGCCACCCCGGCATGGTCTAAGGCCCGAGCGCGAAATTGGGCCAGAACGCGAGCACTCGAACGAAGGCATGTTGAGTTTCAGGTCAGGCCGAGCCGGAGTCGAAGACGGGCGCGAAGCGACCAAACTGGGTGGGTTTCGAGAACCGGA
Source organism: Mesorhizobium sp. M2C.T.Ca.TU.002.02.1.1 (assembly GCF_003997225.1). NCBI lineage: Bacteria > Pseudomonadati > Pseudomonadota > Alphaproteobacteria > Hyphomicrobiales > Phyllobacteriaceae > Mesorhizobium > Mesorhizobium sp. M2C.T.Ca.TU.002.02.1.1. The sequence continues at coordinate 6,696 of NZ_RZTO01000238.1, read as the reverse complement.
GCGGAGCGTACTTAAAGTACGTGAGCACCGGAAGCGCAGGAACCCGCCATTTGCAGACCGGCATCACCTGAAACTCAACGTGCCTTCTGGATCGAGGACTTCTCGGCGCTTTCCTTGATCAGCCGGTCGATATGCATGCGGATATGTGCGGCCTCTGCCGCCGTGTTGGCCAAGGCGATGGCGCGGTCGAAGGCGACGCGCGCCTCTTCGTTGCGGCCAAGCTGCATGAGCAGCCCGCCCTTCAGCCCGAAGAAGTGGAAATAGCCCGACAGCCGCTCTTCCAGCGGCTCGATCATGGCAAGTGCGGCTTCCGGGCCGCGCACCTTGCTTACCGCGACGGCGCGGTTCAGCGTCACCACCGGCGAAGGTTGCATCTGCTCCAGCAGGCCATAGAGCAGGTCGATCTCGGTCCAGTCGGTATCCTCGGCGACAGCCGCCCGCGCATGCAGCGCCGCTATCGCCGCCTGCACCTGGTAGGGGCCGGGCTTGCGGTGGCGCAGCGCCTTGTCGACCAGCGCCAGGCCCTCGTCGATCATCTTGCGGCTCCAGAGCGAGCGGTCCTGGTCCTCGAGCAGCACGATCTCGCTATTCTCGTCGAAGCGCGCCGGCGCGCGCGCATGCTGGAGAAGCAGCAGCGCCGTCAGCCCCATGATTTCCGGTTCCTGCTGGAACAGCCTGAGCAATAGACGAGCAAGGCGGATCGCCTCTTCGCACAGCGGCGCTCGCGCCGGCGCCTCGCCGCCATTGCTCGAATAGCCTTCGTTGAAGATCAGATAGACCATCGCGGCGACTGCGGCGAGCCGTTCCGAGCGCTCGACCGCGCCCGGCGTCTCGAACGGCACGCCGGCATCGGCAATACGCGCCTTGGCGCGGGTGATGCGCTGTTCCATGGCGCTCTCGCCGACCAGGAAAGCGCGCGCGATCTGCTTGACGGTGAGGCCGGAGACGATGCGCAGCGCCACCGCGATCTGCTGCGTTGCCGGCAGATCCGGATGGCAGCAGATGAACAGAAGCCGCAGGATGTCGTCGCGATAATGCGCGCCGTCCAGCCGCTCGGCCATGTCGCTCTCGGCGTCCTCCAGATCGGATACCTGGTCTTCTTCCGGCATCGGCGCCTGCTTGGCGCGCTTGCGCACGGCGTCTATGCCGCTGTTGCGGCCGACGAAGATCAGCCAAGCCGCCGGATCGCGCGGCGGCCCGTTCTTCGGCCAGTTCTTGAGCGCCCTCAGGCACGCGTCCTGGAAAGCCTCTTCCGCGGCGTCGAGGTCGCGGAAGTAGCGCAGCAGCGCGCCCATCGCCTGCGGACGGGCGTTGCTGATCGCCGTGCTTATCCAGGCAATATCCGTCATATCGCTACCTTTGTCGGGTTGAAGACCGAAACCGGCCGGATCTCATAGGAGCCGCCGCTCGGATTGACCTCGGAGAGCTCGCGCGCGAACTCGACGGCTTCGTCGAGATCCTTGCATTCGAGCGTGTAGAAGCCGAGGAACTGTTCCTTGGTCTCGGCGAACGGGCCGTCCAGCACGACCGCCTCGCCCTTGACCTTGCGCAGCGTCGTGGCCGCCGTCGTCGGCAAAAGGCGCGCCACGGGACCGAGCCGGCCCGCCTTGGCGTATTTGTCCTGCACGTTGAGGAGCTTTGCCATGACCTCGTCGTCCTGTTCCTTGCTCCAGGAGCAGACGACGTCTTCGGAAGCATAGCAGAGGATGGCGTAGAGCATGACTGGTCCTTTCGGTATCAAAGGACGCGACACTAGGACCCTTCCCGACACAAGGTCGATAAAAAGATAAAAAAATGTATCGAAGGATCACTGGCTTGGCGGTCTTCGCGACCGCGTCTCAGGCGCCGCGCGCCTGCAGCCATCCGAGCACCAGCGTTTCTTCCTCGTCCAGCCCGGATATCAGACGTTTGCGCTTGTTGGCCTCGGCCATCTCGTCAAGCAGGCACCCTTTGCTCCACGCCTCGAACACCAGCGGATGGATGTAGCACCTGCGGCAGACCGCCCGGGTATTGCCCAACCGTTCGGCGACCTTGTCGACGACACTGTTGATCACCCGTTTTTGCTGTGTCTCGCTTTCCGGCAGCTCGGTCGCGGCAAACAGCGACGCCGCATGGATCGTGCCGCCCCAGGTGCGGAAATGCTTTGAGCTGAAGTCGGCGCCGGATGCCTCGCGGATATAGCGGTTGACGTCCTCCGAACGCACCGGCCGCCGGTCGCCATTCTCGTCGAGATATTGGAACAGCTTCTGTCCAGGCAGGTCCTGGGCGCCGCGCACCACCTTGGCGATGCGGCGGTCGACCAGCTTCAGCTTCCATTCCTTGCCCGACTTGCCCTTGAAGGCGAAGCGCAGGCTGGAGCCGGTGATCTCGACATGGCGGTCGCGCAGCGTGGTCAGCCCGAAGCTCTTGTTGTCGCGTGCGTAAGCCGCGTTGCCGATACGGATCATTGTGTTGTCGAGCAGCCAGACCACCGAGGCGACGACACGCTCCAAGGGCAGGCCGTGCCGGCGCAGGTCCGCATCGATCTGCCGCCGCAGCGCAGGCAGGCTTTCGGCGAAAGCGACGAGACTGGAATATTTGACGCTGTCGCGTTCCTCGGTCCATTGCGGGTGATAGCGATACTGCTTGCGGCCGCGCTGATCCCGGCCTGTCGCCTGGATATGGCCGTCCGGATCGGGCGAGATCCACACATCCGTCCAGGCCGGCGGAATGACGATCGCCTTGATCCGGGCAAGGGTCGTCTTGCCGGGGGCCTTTCCGTTGGGCCCTGTATAGGAAAACCCGGCGCCTTTCCGCAATCTGCGGATGCCGGGATCGGCATCGCTCACATAGAGGAGCGACGCGCGCTCGGCCGCATCCTGAGCACCGTTCCTGCGGGCTTCCCCGTCTCGCGCTGATCGGTCCGAGGACAATTCTTGATGCTGCAACATGCCGGCTCCGCCAAATTATCCGTAGATAAAGCCGCGTGCCGGGTGACTGGTTCCGAAACAGCTTCAGCCCTGACGGTTGGCCGATACGTCCGCTATGGGTAGGAAGTATTACCGGTCGGCATGGACTTGAGGATAGATTGCCGGCGCGTCCGCCAGGTAGTCGCGAGATCCGGCCTCCCGGCCATCAGGCGCGTTGCAGTTGGGCGGCCGGCGCCGAGAACCGGCGCCGCAGCGCGATCTTCAGCCGATAGCGCATGCAACGCCAGATATCCGCGCCCGCCCGCGGCGCGGCTTCGGCCACGCCGAGGAATCTCGCCGCCATATCGAAATCGCCGCGCGAATAATGAACGCGCGCGATCTTCAGGGCGACGAGGCCTTCCCTGATCTTGAGCGACCGCTCCGCGATACCGCAGGACCGAAGCCGGCGCAGCGCCAGGCGCCATTCGAGAAAGCGCGCGGCTGGCCGGACCGTGAACCGATCGTCGGAGCGCTCCGCCGACACGAAATAGATAAAGATGGGCCGTGTAACGACAGCAAGCGAGGCCTTGGCCATCACGCGCGTCCAGAACAACGTGTCCTCATCATAGGCAAGGCCGGTGGCGAATCTTGTTTCGCCGACGACCTGCCGCGACACCAACGCGCTGCCGACCGCGATCGACCGTATCCGTCCTTCGAGATAGGCGCAGGCATTGGTCGGTCCGCTTGCGGTGTAGCCGCCCGGCAGCTTGGTCGACCGCTCCTTGCCCTCGACCTGTCGGCGATAGGCGCCGACCACCATGTCCGCCCCTGATTCCGCCACGGCCTTGGCCAGCAGCGCGCGCAGGCCGCCTTCCAGATGAAGGTCGTCGGCATCGATCATATAGATCCAGGGAAAGCGGGCCTGCTCCAGCGCCAGATTCCTGGAGCCGCCGGCGTCGCGGCAGCTCGACTTGATGACGCACATCGGCAAGGCAAACCGCAACGCCGTTTCCGTGGCGACGGCGGCGGTGGCGTCGGAGGAAGAATCGTCAACCAGCAGCACCTCGCCAATGACTGCCTTTTCCGAAACCAGCGAAGCGAGCGTCCGGGCAATTGTCCGAGCCGCATTGTGTGCCGGAATGATGACGCTTACAGCTTCCAAATCAGCCCCCGCGCACCATGCCCACGCAGGCACCCGCCCAAGCAACCCCGTGCCCAGGATACCGACGGCAGGTGCGATTGAGAAGCCCACGCGCAATCGGACTGCCGCTACACCTTTTCGACGGCGACCGGAATGACGTCGACCGCCTGCTCGCCGACCTGACCGCCCGTCGTCTTCAGCACGCCGACGATCGGCGCCACATCGGAATAGTCGCGGCCATAGCCGACGGTGATATGGTCGTTGCTCGCCCGCATGCCGTTGGTCGGGTCGAACTCCTGCCAGCCGGCATCGCGCCCGCACCAGGCCTTGACCCAGGCATGCATGGCGTCCGCGCCTTCGAGCCGAGGCTTGCCCTTGGGCGGGATCGTGCGCAGGAAGCCGCTGACATAGCCGGCCGGAATGCCAAGCCCACGCAGGCCGGCGATCATGATGTGCGAGAAGTCCTGGCAGACACCGCGCCTCAGCGCGAAGGCATCGCTGGCCCGCGTCTGCACCGTGGTTGCCTTGCCGTCATAGGTGAAGTCGCGATGGATGCGGTTGCACAGATCGACCGCCGTGGCCACGGCGGAACCGGCAAGGCTCTCTTGCGCATAGGCGGTGATCGCCGCGTCGATGCCGACATGATCGCTGGCGGCGAGGAAATGATGCGGCGCGGACGGCGATAGCGAGCGCACCAGGTCGAGTTCCGACCTCAGCCCGCTTATGTCGGGCGAGACATCGAGATCAGGCTCGGGCCGCGAGACCGAGACGCGCGCGTTCATTCGGATGTCGAGCGTCTCGTGGGCGTCGCGAAAGGCGATCGAGGTGACGCTGTTGCCGAAGAAATCGGAAAAATCGGCACGCTCGGCCGGCGGCGGCTGGAAGGACAGCGAGGCCGCGATCACACGCTGCACGCCGGCGATCGTCTGCGGCATGACGCGCACCTGGTGCCGTCCTCCGCCGGCGGCCGCCGCATAGTCGTAATGCAGATGGAGTTTGATATCGTAGAGCATCTAACCGAAATAGGCTCGGGCAAGGCTGTTGTAGAGGTCGCCGATCTGGCCGGCGAGGTCGTCGAGCACCTTGGCGCTCATGTCCGACGGCTCCATGACGGCGATTGCCGTGTTGAGCTGCAGGATTTCCTTGGCGGCGGGCGACATATGCCCCTCGCCGCCGACCGAAGGCAGCATGCCGATCTCCGCCTTCAGCCGCTCGAGCTGGAACAGGATCGAGCGCGGATTGAGCGGGTCGAGCGCCAGCAGGTCGATCACCGTGCGCCGCCCGGCCTGCACCGGATATTGCCGGCGATGGGTCATGACGCTGTCGCCGATCTCCAGCATCATGTCGAGCGCGCCCTCCGGCGCCCCGTTCCTGGTCAGCCGGCTAAGCGTGCGTGCGGTCTGGATGCCGCGCTCCAGCCTGCGGCCGATCTCCAGGAACCGCCATCCGGTGAAGCGGTACATGTTCTCGTGCAACAGGCCGGAAAAGCCTGCGAGCTTGCGCAGCATCACCGTCATCGCCCGCGTCGCGTCGTCTCCAGGCGCGACCGTGTCGGCGAATTTGTGGATGGTCTTCGACAGATCCTTCAGCGCCAGCCAGCCATCGGGAGAGAAGCGGTCGCGAATCTGGCCGGCGCTGTAGACCGCGCTGTCCAGAGTGCCGATCAGCCCCTGCGGTATCGCCGTTTCGACCTCGATGCCGAACGGCTCCAGATAGTCCCTGATATCGGCAAGCAGCGGCATATCCGGATCGGATGTCTCGGCCAGCCGCACGTGATAGGCGCGCAGCACGCGCACTGTGTCTTCCGAACGCTCGATATAGCGCCCGAGCCAGGTCAGGTTCTCCGCCGCGCGGCTGGGCAGGCTGCCCGGCATGGTGCGGGTGAAGCCCTCATGCTCCTGCGGCAGCAATGTCTCGCGCTCGACCGGCCTGTCGCTGACCACCCAGACATCCGCCGCCTGGCCGCCGCGCTGCATGGCGATCGCCGTCGGGTCGAGCGAGAAACCGACGCGGGCGAAGCCACCGGGCATCACCGTCCAGCCTTCCGGCGTGCGCGCCAGATAGACGCGCAGGCTGGCGGGCCGCGGCTCAAGCACGCCGCCGACAAACACAGGCGTGGTCGACAGCGTCACCGCTTCCTGGCCGACGAAGCCGGCGCCGTCCGCCTCGATCCGCGCCACGAGCTCGGCCCGCTCGCCGGCCGAAAGGGACGACCCCAGCCGGGTCGCACCATCGTCCTCGAAGGCAAGCCGGGTCGACAGCGCAGGGCCGACCACCATGCGGTCGATGTTGGCGAGCACATGGGCGCGCTCGGCCTCCTGTCCGCACCACCAGGTGGCTATGCTTGGCAGCTTGAGATCGTCGCCCTGCAATTCCCGCGCGATCCTCGGCAGGAACGACAGCAAGGCCCGCGTCTCGATCAGGCCCGAGCCAAGCGCGTTGACCGCCGAGACCGTGCCGCGCCGGATTGCCTCGACCAGGCCCGGCGTGCCGATCTGCGAATCCGGCCTCAACTCCAGCGGATCGGCGAAGGCGGCGTCGAGTCGTCGCCACAAGACGCCGATCGGCATCAGGCCGGAAACCGTGCGCACCATCAGCCTGCCGCCGGAAACGGTCAGGTCCTCGCCCTCGAGCAGCATGATGCCGAGATAGCGGGCGATATAGGCG
>NZ_RZTO01000237.1:0-7762 GCF_003997225.1 Mesorhizobium sp. M2C.T.Ca.TU.002.02.1.1 | reverse complement strand
GCCGTTGCGATCCAAAACCAGGCTCCTTGCCCGGAAAACCCGCCGGGCATTCGGATACTTTTAGTCTCAGACGGCAGGTCTCCTGGCTCGCGGGTCGTCGCCTCAGATGCCGCCTTCCCGGGAACATCCCAGTGGTTTTCGGCCGGGGCTCGTCGCTTACAGTTGCGGGGACAGCCGCGGATTTGGGTTTTGGCCCGCACCGCATTCCCTCTTGGCTCCTCCCTTTGCCGGGAGAAGACCGTCTGGGTCAGGATTTAGGCTTACGGCTATGCGCCTGTCAACGCGCGGCTACGACACCTTGATGTCGGCCAGCGCCGGGCCCAAGTCGCCGGCCGGCGTCACTTCGATCGCCTCCAGGCCGAGCCACGCCTGCATCTGCTTCAGCTCATCGAAGAGTTGGGCGGCGGTTTCGGCCGGGGCACCGGCTTCGGCATAGGCTGCGTGGACCCGTAGCACGCTGGCCGGGCGGTCGGCCCTCAGATCGATACGCGCGACGATCCGGTCGCCAAGCAGGAAGGGCAGCACATAATAGCCGTACTGGCGCTTTTCGGCCGGCGTGTAGATCTCGATACGGTAGCGGAAGCCGAAGAGTTTTTCCGTCCGCGTGCGTTCGAAAACCACGGGATCGAACGGCGCAAGCAGGGCGCGCGCCTCGATCCGGCGCGGGATTCGCGCGTCCTTATGAAGATAGGCTGTCTTCTCCCATCCCTCGACTTTCACCGGCAGCAATTCGCCGGCTCCGACCAACTCCTCGATGCGGTCCTTGGTGTCGCCGGGTGCCAGGCGGAAATAGTCGCGCAGGTCGCCATAGGTGGCGATGCCGTGGGCGCGGGCCGAGATGCGCAGCAATTCGCGATGCGCATCCTCGACCGAGGGGACCGGCAGGTCGAGCACCGCCTGCGGCAAAACGCGCTCGGGCAGATCGTAATAGCGTTCGAAGCCGCGCCGGTAGGCGGTGGTGATACGGCCGGCCCAGAACAGCCATTCGAAAGCATGCTTGGCCTCGCTCCAGCCCCACCAGCCGCCATTGCCCTTGTGGCCCTCGATGTCGGAGGCGGCGATCGGCCCGCGATCGGCCACCTCCTTATAGATCTCGTCGATCATCGCCTTGCGCTCACGGCCCCATTTGGCGAGGCCGAGATACATCTCGTCGCCCTGCTCGGCGCGCTGCATGCGCCAACGCATCAAGGGGTAGGTCTCGACAGGCAGGAACGACGCCTCATGCGCCCAATATTCAAAGACGGCGCGCTTGCGGCTGAGCGCCGCATTGTCGAGGAGCGCAAGCGGGTAGGGGCCGAGGCGCGAGTAGAGCGGCATATAATGCGCGCGCACCACCGCGCTTACGGAATCGATCTGCAACAGGCCGGTCCGGGAAAGCACGCGCGCAAGGTGGCGGCGATCGGGAACCCCGCCGGGCTTGGGGTCGTTGAACCCCTGCGCGCCGAGCGCGATGCGCCTGGCCATGGCGAGCGAGATTTTCTCCTTCATCAAGGTGTCCTTGCCCCGATCGTCCGTCGGATTCTTAGCCGGTGATTCCGGCCATGCTAGCAGGCAAATGGCGGGAGATATGTCAGGAGAGAAAAGTGGAGTAAAAATTGAAGGAAATCAAACAGGAGCGGATCGGACCAGTTTCTTCCGATAAGGCGTCCAGGGCCGCGATTTGAACAAGGTTTGACTTGCGTCCCCGAAACCGCTGCGCTAACCCTCGCCGCGTTGCAGCATGGGCCCCTTAAAACGGTTCAGCGGTTAAACTGTCACGCTTCCGCATTAGAGTCCGTTGCTGTAATCAAAGTGAACTAGCCCGCCGAAGGAAAGTCGCCGCATGAGCGCACTCCTGAGTTCTTACCTGCCTATCGTCTTGTTCATCGCCGTGGCGATGATCGTCGGTCTGGCGCTGATCGTCGCTCCTTTCCTGGTGGCCTACCGCAATCCCGACCCGGAAAAGCTTTCCGCCTATGAATGCGGGTTCAACTCGTTCGACGACGCTCGCATGAAGTTCGACATCCGTTTCTACCTGGTGTCGATCCTGTTCATCATCTTCGATCTCGAGGTCGCCTTCCTGTTTCCGTGGGCGGTGTCCTTCTCGAAGCTCGGCATGCTCGGCTTCTGGTCGATGATGGTGTTTCTGGCGGTGCTGACCATCGGCTTTGCCTATGAATGGAAAAAAGGAGCGCTGGAATGGGATTGAACGACAGTTCAGGCACCCTCGTCGCGCCGAAGCCCAAGGGCATCATCGACCCCAACACCGGCAGGCCGGTGGGGGAAGACGATCCCTTCTTCCTCGAAATCAACAACGAGCTGGCCGACAAGGGTTTCCTTGTCACCTCGACCGAAGCGCTGATCACCTGGGCGCGCAGCGGCTCGCTGATGTTCATGACCTTCGGCCTCGCCTGCTGCGCGGTCGAGATGATTCACACCTCGATGCCCCGCTACGACTCGGAGCGGTTCGGCGTCGCGCCGCGGGCGTCTCCGCGCCAGTCAGACATCATGATCGTCGCCGGCACGCTGACCAACAAGATGGCGCCGGCGCTGCGCAAGGTCTACGACCAGATGCCGGAGCCGCGCTACGTCATCTCGATGGGCTCCTGCGCCAATGGCGGCGGCTACTACCACTATTCTTATTCGGTGGTGCGCGGCTGCGACCGTGTCGTGCCCGTCGACATCTATGTGCCCGGCTGCCCGCCGAGCGCCGAAGCGCTGCTCTACGGCATTCTCCTTCTGCAGAAGAAGATCCGCCGCACCGGCACGATCGAACGGTGAGCCGATGACCCTGGCGTTGAATGAACTCTCCACCTATCTCGGCGAGAAGCTCTCCGGCCGCATCGGCGAAGCCGTGCTTGCCTATGGCGAGCTGACCGTTTCGGTCGAGCCGGGCAATCTGATCGCGGTGGCGACCTTCCTGCGTGACGATCCACGCTGTCAGTTCATCTCGATCATCGACATTTCCGGCGCCGATTATCCCTCGCGCGCCAGGCGCTTCGATGTCGTCTATCACCTGTTGTCGCCGAAGCAGAATGTGCGCATCCGCCTCAAGGTCCAGGCCGACGAGGAAACGCTGGTGCCGTCGCTGACCGCCGTCTATCCCGGCGCCGACTGGTACGAACGCGAGACATACGACCTCTACGGCGTGCTGTTCAGCGGCCATCCGGATCTGCGCCGGATCCTGACGGACTACGGCTTCGAGGGGCACCCGCTGCGCAAGGATTTCCCGCTGACCGGCTTTGTCGAGGTTCGCTACGACGACGAGGCCAAGCGGGTCATCTACGAGCCGGTGGAATTGAAGCAGGAATTCAGGAACTTCGACTTCTTGAGCCCGTGGGAGGGAACGGATTACGTCCTTCCCGGGGATGAGAAGGCGAAGCTGTGAATGGTGAATAGTGAATGGTGAATGGACGAGACGCCGGAAAAGATACGCGACTATCGCGATCTCATCGTCTGGCAGGAGGCGATGGATATCGCCGAGGCCATTTACGTCGTCACGCGCGGGTTTCCGCGCGAGGAAATGTATGGAATGGCAGCCCAGATGCGGCGATGCTCGGCTTCTATACCGGCGAATATTGCGGAAGGGTTCGGCCGAGCTCAGCGGCGACCGTTCATTCAATTCCTTCGTATCGCGCAAGGCTCTTTGAAGGAGTTGGAAACACATACAATGCTCTGCGGGCGCGTTGGGCTGCTGACCAGGGAGCAAGCTGCAAGTCTGGAGCCAAGTTACACCAGGCTGGGCAAAAGACTGGTTTCATTCGTTCGATCGCTCGAGGCAGAACGCGAATGACCATTCACCATTCACCATTCACTATTCACTATTCGCCAAGGGCGACCCATGGCTGAGACCTCCGTCCGCAACTTCAACATCAACTTCGGTCCGCAGCACCCTGCAGCGCATGGCGTTCTGCGCCTGGTGCTGGAGCTGGACGGCGAGGTGGTCGACCGCGTCGATCCGCATATCGGCCTGCTCCACCGCGGCACCGAGAAGCTGATCGAGGCCAAGACCTACCTGCAGGCCGTGCCCTATCTCGACCGGCTCGACTATTGCGCGCCGATGAACCAGGAGCATGCCTTCGCGCTCGCGGCCGAGCGGCTGCTGGGCATCGAAGTGCCGAAGCGCGGCCAGCTGATCCGCGTGCTCTATTCCGAGATGGGCCGCATCATGTCGCACATCCTGAATGTGACGACGCAGGCGATGGACGTCGGCGCACTGACCCCGCCGCTGTGGGGCTTCGTCGAGCGCGAAAAGCTGATGGTGTTCTATGAGCGCGCCTCCGGCTCGCGCATGCATGCGGCCTATTTCCGGCCGGGCGGCGTGCACCAGGACCTGCCGCAGAAGCTGGTCGAGGATATCGGCACGTGGATCGATCCGTTCCTGAAGTCGATCGACGATCTCGACGCGCTGCTCACGCCCAACCGCATCTTCAAGCAGCGCAACGTCGATATCGGCACCGTTTCGCTCGCCGACGCCTGGGCCTGGGGCTTTTCGGGCGTGATGGTGCGCGGCTCGGGCGCTGCCTGGGACCTGCGCAAGGCGCAGCCCTATGAATGCTATTCCGAGATGGATTTCGACATCCCGGTCGGCAAGAACGGCGACTGTTACGACCGTTACCTTGTGCGCATGGAAGAGATGCGCCAGTCGGCCAAGATCATGCGCCAGTGCGTCGATCTTCTGCTCGGCAAGGAAAGCGCCGGTCCGGTGTCGAACCTTGACGGCAAGGTGGTGCCGCCGAAGCGCGCGGCGATGAAGCGCTCGATGGAAGCCCTGATCCATCACTTCAAGCTCTATACCGAGGGCTATCGCGTGCCGGCCGGCGAAGTCTACGCGGCCGTCGAGGCGCCGAAGGGCGAATTCGGCGTCTATCTGGTCTCCGACGGCACCAACAAGCCCTACCGCTGCAAGCTGCGCGCGCCTGGTTTCGCGCATCTGCAAGCCATGGATTTCCTGTGCCGCGGCCACATGCTGGCCGACGTCACCGCCGTGCTTGGCTCCCTCGACATCGTGTTTGGTGAGGTCGATCGCTAAATGTCAGTCCGCCGTCTTGCAGAAGCCAGCCTCCAGCCAGCCACCTTCGCCTTCAACAAGGAGAACGCCGCGGCCGCCCAGCAGTGGATCGCCAAATACCCGAAGGGGCGCGAGCAGTCGGCCATCATCCCGCTGCTGATGATCGCGCAGGAGCAGGAAGGCTGGGTCACCAAGGCGGCGATCGAGACGATCTCGGATATGCTCGGCATGCCGCGCATCCGCGGCCTCGAAGTCGCGACCTTCTACACGCAGTACCAGCTCAATCCGGTCGGCACCCGCGCCCATATCCAGGTCTGCGGCACCACGCCCTGCATGCTGCGCGGCTCGGAAGCGCTGATGGATGTGTGCCGGTCCAAGATCCATCACGACCAGTTCCACACCAACGACAAGGGCACGCTGTCGTGGGAGGAGGTCGAATGCCTCGGCGCCTGCGTCAACGCGCCGATGGTCATGATCTTCAAGGATACGTTCGAGGACCTGACGCCCGAGCGGCTGGCCGAGATCATCGATCTCTACGACGCCGGCAAGGGCGCGGAGGTCAAGCCGGGGCCTCAGAACGGCCGCCACGGGTCCGAACCGGCCGATGGTTTGAAGACGCTGACAAATGAAAAGGCGATCCTGAAGTCGACGCGCGACAAGGAAGCCAAGGCGGCCGCGAAGGCTGCCAAGGATGCCGCCGCCGCGGCGCCGGCTGCCGCTCCTGCCGCCGTCGTCTCGCAGGCGCCTGCCGCAGCCCCGGCACCCGCTGCTCCGGCGGCTTCGGGCCCGGTTGCGCCGTCAAAATCCAGCAAGCCGAAGACCGATGCGCCGGAGACCAGCCCGGCCCTGGCGACGCCGTCGCCGGTCAAGGTCGCTCCGGCCACCGAGAAGGCGGCCAGCGTCAGGGCGCCGCGCCATTCGGCCGCCAACGCCAACCAGGCCGATCCTGAAGTCGAGGCGGTTTCCAAGCCGCGCAGCGGACCGAAGACGAAAGCCGAGCCTGCCACCGCCTTCAAGGCGCCGGAAACCAAGCAGCCGGTCGCCAAGACAGCGAAGCCTTCGCTGGAGGACAAGAACCGCCCGGCCGGCGTCGAGCGACCTGCCACGGTCGACGACCTCAAGCTGATCTCCGGCGTCGGCCCGAAGATCGAAGCGACCCTGCATTCGCTGGGCATCTACACCTTCGCGCAGGTCGCAGGCTGGAAGAAAGCCGAGCGCGAATGGGTCGACGGCTATCTCAATTTCCGCGGCCGCATCGAGCGTGACGACTGGGTGAAGCAGGCCAAGGCGCTCGCCAAGGGCGGCGTCGCCGAATACATCCGCGTCTTCGGCAAGAAGCCGGTCTGAGGGACGAAAAATGCTTCAGGACAAAGACCGCATCTTCACCAACATCTACGGCCTGTTCGACAAGTCGCTGGCCGGCGCGCAGTCGCGCGGCATCTGGGACGATACGCCCGGCCTGATCGCCAAGGGCCGCGACTGGATCGTCAACGAGATGAAGGCTAGCGGCTTGCGCGGCCGCGGCGGCGCGGGCTTCCCGACCGGGCTGAAGTGGTCGTTCATGCCCAAGCAGAGCGACGGGCGGCCGAGCTATCTGGTCATCAACGCCGACGAATCCGAGCCCGGCACCTGCAAGGATCGCGATATCCTGCGCAACGATCCGCACACGCTGGTCGAGGGCGCGCTGGTCGCCGGCTTCGCCATGGGCGCGGTCGCGGCCTACATCTATGTGCGCGGCGAGTTCATCCGCGAGCGCGAGGCGCTGCAGCGCGCCATCGACGAGGCCTACGCGGCCAAGCTGATCGGCAAGAACAACACGTCCGGCTACGACTTCGACGTCTACATGCACCACGGCGCCGGCGCCTATATCTGCGGCGAGGAGACCGCGCTTCTCGAAAGCCTCGAAGGCAAGAAGGGCCAGCCGCGGCTGAAGCCGCCATTCCCGGCCAATGTCGGCCTCTATGGCTGCCCGACCACCGTCAACAACGTCGAATCGATCGCGGTGGCGCCGACCATCCTGCGCCGCGGGGCGGCCTGGTTCTCATCCTTCGGCCGTCCGAACAATGCCGGCACCAAGCTGTTCTGCGTGTCCGGTCACGTCAACAACCCGTGCACCTTCGAAGAGGCGATGTCGATTCCGTTCCGCGAGCTGATCGAGACGCATTGCGGCGGCATCCGTGGCGGCTGGGACAATCTTCTGGCGGTCATTCCGGGCGGCGCTTCGGTGCCGCTGGTGCCGGCCGAGCAGATCATGGACGCGCCGATGGATTTCGACGCGCTGCGCGACCTGAAATCCGGCCTCGGCACGGCGGCCGTCATCGTCATGGACAAGTCGACCGATGTCGTGAAGGCGATCGCCAGGCTGTCCTACTTCTACAAGCATGAGAGCTGCGGCCAGTGCACCCCGTGCCGCGAAGGCACCGGCTGGATGTGGCGGGTGATGGAGCGATTGGTGCGCGGCGAGGCGCAGAAGCGCGAGATCGACATGCTGCTCGACGTCACCAAGCAGGTCGAGGGCCACACGATCTGCGCGCTGGGCGACGCGGCGGCCTGGCCGATCCAGGGCCTGATGCGGCATTTCCGCGGCGAGGTGGAACGCCGCATCGACGAGTTTTCGCGCAACGCGCACCGGGTCGAGCCGGTGATGGTCGCGGCGGAATAGGATTTTGGAATATGGGCGAAAGCCCAAGACTGACAGCAGGGGCGGGGCATACGAAGAAACGACCAGGAGATCTCTATGGCGCCGTATTCGATACCCTATCCGTTCATGCC
>NZ_RZTO01000236.1:0-7795 GCF_003997225.1 Mesorhizobium sp. M2C.T.Ca.TU.002.02.1.1 | reverse complement strand
GGGGGAAAGTCCCGCACCGGCGATCTCATCGTGGTGCCGCCCAATGTCGAGAGCCGCTGGCGCGTCGGCGGTCCCCGCAAGCTGGTCATCCTGGCGGTGCCGGTCGACCATGTCAGAAGCCTGCTCGGCCCGGAATGTCCCGACGACCTGTCATCGGCGCTCGAGCCGCTGTCCGGATCCACGGCGCCCAACACCGTGGTGAGCACGCTTCTCCAGCAGCTTTGGACGCTTGGCGATCCGGACGGTCCGCTCGGCCGCATGCTGGTGGACAGCATGGTGCTTTCGCTGATCTGCCAGGTTCTCATCCTCGCGAAAGCCGGGACCCCGCATCCGGCGACCGGCGCCTTCTCCTCGCGCGATTGGCGGCGTGTCTGCGACTATATCGACGCCCATCTGCAGGAGGAAATCGCGCTCGCCGATCTCGCCCGTTTGGCCGGGTGGAGCGTGCGGCATTTCACGCGCATGTTCCGCCAGTCCACAGGCCAGACGCCCCACAATTTCATCGTGCACAGGCGCGTCGATCGCGCCAAGGACTTGCTGAGGAAGCAGAAGCTGCAACTGGCCGACGTCGCGCTCACCTGCGGGTTCGCCGATCAGAGCCATTTTACCACCTGTTTCCGCAAGGCCACCGGCCTGACGCCGATGCGCTGGCGGCGCGAGCTCGTCTGAACGGATGGGCTGGCCCGCACGGGCGCCGGCCATGGCCGATCTGCGAAAGATCGATGCATGTCTCCCGAAAGTGGAACCGGTCTCGGGACAAAGACATGCATAGAATCAAGAACTAAGCGCATGGAGCGAATCTGAAGGATCGCGACGCGCTTTAGGCCCTATCGCGCAAGACTTGCCTTTCTCGCTCGCCCTACGCTTGCCAGTCGATGCGGCTGAAGCACGGAGGGATGCGATGAGCGACGACAAGTCCATGATCGGAACGAATATCGACTTCGATCGCGACGGCCTGCAGACGGGCACGCTAAGGCTGCCGCATTCCGTGCATCGCTCCGCCTATGGCCACATCGCCATCCCCATCGCGGTGGCGAAAAACGGTGAAGGCCCGACGGTCCTTTTGACCGGCGGCGTCCATGGCGACGAATATGAGGGACCGATCGCGCTGGCGCGGCTTGTCCGTGAGCTCGACCTTTCCCGGCTTTCGGGACGATTGATCGTCGTTCCAGCGGTCAACTACCCTGCCTTTGTCGCCGGCACCCGCACCTCGCCCATCGACGACATCAACCTCAATCGCACCTTTCCCGGCAAGCGCAACGGCACGGCGACGGAGATGATTGCGCATTACGTGACCACCGAGCTGTTGCCGCGTTCGGACTACCTGGTCGATTTCCATGCCGGCGGCAGTTCGCTGCAATACCTGCCGACGCTGCTCGCGCCGCGCTGGTCCGATCCCGAACAGAAGCAGCGCCTGGAAGAGTTCATCGACGCCTTCGACCCGCCGAACGTGGTGTATTTCGACAGCATCCGGGCGCTGAGCGGCGAAGACCGCGTCATCGGCAACTATGCGCACCAGAACAACGTCTTCTTCGTCACCGGGGAGTTCGGCGGCGGCTCGACTGTCAATATCGAAGGGCTGGCTGTCGTGGAGAACGGCCTGCGCGCGGTGCTGTCGCATCTGAAGGTGCTGGCGCCCGCGGCTCCTTTGCCGAAGCGCCGTGGAAAGGTGCGCCGGCTGGTGATGGACGATCCAGGCCTCTATGCCTTCGCTCCGCGCCGGGGCTTCTTCGAGCCGCGCTTCGCGCTCGGCGACGAGGTGCCGGCCGGCGCGCTTGCCGGTCTGATCTACGATCTGGACAATCCCTGGGCCGAACCGGTGCCCGTCCATTTCAGGCATGGCGGTTTCGCCGTCTGCATCCGCACCTTCTCGCTGGTGGAAGCCGGCGACTGCCTGGGGCATCTGGCGTCCCCGGCCTGAGCGGCACCTCGGTTGCGCGGGCACCGCCCGCCACCCTCATCGACAATCAGGATATCCATAGCATCATGCATGACATTCCCGTCACGCGCGCCGCGGCGCGCAAGTCCATCCCGCAAGACCTCAAGGCGAGCTTCGGCGACTACTTCTCCGACCACATGTTCCGGATGGAGTATACAGAAGGACGCGGCTGGCACGACCCGCGCATCGTGCCGTTCGGCCCGCTGCAGCTCCACCCCTCGTCCTCCGTCATCCAATATGCCCAGTCGATCTTCGACGGGTCCAAGGGCTATCGCCGCGAAGACGGCTCGATCCATCTCTTCCGGCCGCAGGCCCATATCGCGCGTCTCAACCGCAGCGCGGGCGAACTGTGCATGCCGGCGGTCGATCCCGACCTCGTGCTTGCGGCGATGCGCAAGCTGATCGGTCTCGACCGTGACTGGGTGCCGGCCAAGCGCGGCAACGCCATCTATGTGCGCCAGACCATGGTGGGAACCGAAGGCTACATGGTGGTGCGGCCCTCCAAGACCTACACCTATCTCATCTTCCTCTGCCCCGTCGGCTCCTATTATTCGGAAGGCGCCGGCCCGGTACGCATCCTCGTCTCGGAGACGCGTGTGCGCGCGGCCAAGGGCGCGATTGGCTCGGCCAAGGCCGGCGCCAACTATGCCGCCAGCCTCAAGGTGGGCCGCGAGGCCGCCGCCGCCGGCTTCAGCCAGGTTCTGTGGCTGGACAGCGTCCAGCGCCGCTACCTTGAGGAGGTCGGCACCATGAACATCATGGTCAAGATCGGCGGCCGCATCCTCACGCCGCCGTTGAGCGATTCGATCCTGCCGGGCATCACGCGCGACAGCGTGCTCACGCTCCTCCATGACTGGGGCATGGAGGTGGCCGAGGCGCCCATCGACATCGAGGACGTGGTGGTGGCGTCGAGGACGGGCAGGCTGGAGGAGATATGGGGCGTTGGCACGGCTGCCGTGATCTCTCCAGTGGGTGAGCTCGCCTGGCGCGGCGAAAGGATCATCGTCAACGGCGGCCAGACAGGGCCGGTGGCGGCGAAGTTGTTCGAGCAGCTGACGGGACTCCACGCGGGCACCGTGCCCGACAGGCATGGCTGGTCCGTCGCTGTCGACTGAGATGGATGTCGGAGTCCTTTCCGTGAAATCGTGTCCCGGAAAGACAATACCGGCATTTTTGTTGCAATCACTATGACTGCTTGGGTTGCGGACCGGACAGGGACGGTTAGCATGCGGGTTCCGGTAGGAGTCGTGAGCGCTGACACTCCCGGTTTGGCCGCGC
Source organism: Mesorhizobium sp. M2C.T.Ca.TU.002.02.1.1 (assembly GCF_003997225.1). NCBI lineage: Bacteria > Pseudomonadati > Pseudomonadota > Alphaproteobacteria > Hyphomicrobiales > Phyllobacteriaceae > Mesorhizobium > Mesorhizobium sp. M2C.T.Ca.TU.002.02.1.1. The sequence goes on along the minus strand of NZ_RZTO01000236.1, from coordinate 4,578 downwards.
CTCCACACCGGGAGTGTTCATGTATTCGGGACCGATCATCGATCCGCACCATCACCTGTGGGATCTCTCCATGGGCAAGCATCCATGGCTGCTGCCCACGGACCCTTCCGTGCAGGCGGTAGCCGGTCTTTCCGAGATCGCCACGGACTATCTGGTGGACAATTATGTGCGCGATTCCAGCGGACATAATATCGTCGCCACGGTCCATATCGAGGCGTTGTGGGCCGGCGATCCGGTGGGGGAGACCCGCTGGCTGGAAACCCTGGACAAGTCGAAGGGCGTCGCATCTCGCTACGTCGGTGGCGCTTCGCTGGGCAAGCCGGAAGCGGCGGACGCCATCGCGAGACAGGCGGCGTTCGACCGGATGACCGGCATCCGCGGCATTTTGAGCTGGCACCCGGACCCGAAGAAATGCTTCGTGACCGATCCCGAGCTTGGGCGTAACCCGCAGTGGCGCCGCGATATCGCCCGGCTGCAGGAGCATGGGCTCAATCTCGAGCTGATGATGTATCCCTACCAGGCCGGCGTCGTGCGGGAGATCGCCGAGGCGCTTCCCGGCCTGCAGATCATCATCAATCATTGCGGCAGCCCGATCGACCGCGATCCGGAAGGCATGCAGCGCTGGCGCGACGGCCTGAAGCACATCTCCGCCTGTCCCAACATTGCCATCAAGATCTCGAACCCGGGCGCCTATGACCATAACTGGACGCTGGAAAGCGTGCGCGACGTCGCCATGCATTGCATCGACTGTTTCGGCACCGAGCGCAGCATGTTCGGCACGGATTATCCGGTCTCGAAGATCCAGATGAGCTTCGACCAGATCTACGACACCTTCAAGAAGATCGCCGCCGTCCTGTCGCCACAGGAGCAATCGCGATTGTTCCACGACAACGCCAAGCGCTTCTACCGGCTTTGATCGGCAATCATCGCTGCGCAGGGGCGGGCGAACCAGGAAAGACAATGACACATTCTTCCGCGATCGAACTCCTGAGCCGGCTGGTCGGGTTCAACACCGTCAGCAGCCGGTCGAATCTGGAGGCGATCGACTTCATCAAGGCCTATCTCGCCGGTTTCGGGGTGGAGAGTGTCATCATCCCCGACGCGACCGGCACCAAGGCCAACCTGTTCGCGACGATCGGGCCGGCTGACCGTCCAGGCTATGTGCTGAGCGGCCACACCGATGTCGTCCCGGTCGATGGACAGGAGTGGTCGCGCGACCCGTTCAATATGTGGCGTGACGGCGACAGGCTCCATGGCCGCGGCACCTCGGACATGAAGGGTTTCATCGCCTGCGCGCTGGCCGGCGTACCGGCTATGCTGAAGGAGCCGCTTGCCGCGCCCATCCATCTCGCCTGGTCCTATGACGAGGAGGTTGGATGCCTGGGCGTGCACGGCATCATCGAGCACATGGCGAAGACCTTGCCGCCGCAACTTGCCGTCTTCGTCGGCGAGCCGACCGGCATGGGCGTCGTCGGCGGCCACAAGGGAAGCGCGGGCCTGCTCACCACCGTGACCGGCAAGGCCTGTCACTCCTCGCGCCCCGACCTCGGCGTGAACGCCATCTTCCACGCCATGGACCTGATGGGAGAATTGCGCTCCTACGCGAACGAGCTCCGTTCGGCGCCGGAGGCGGACTCGCCGTTCGAGGTGCCCTACACGACGGTGAGCGTCGGCGTCGTCCAAGGAGGCACGGCGCGCAACGCGATCCCCGGCGATTGCGCCTTCCAATGGGATATCCGCGCTACACGCGGCGGCGTGCTGGAGACGCTGGTGGAAAGGTTCCGGGCGTTCAGCGACGGCAAGGTCGTTCCGGCCATGAAGGAAGGCTTCGCAGGCTCCGGCGTGGTGACCAATATCGCCTATGACGTTCCGCCCTTCATTCCCGATGCGGGCTCGCACGCCGAAACGCTTGCCAAGCGTTTTGCCGGCCGCAACGAGGTGACGGCCGTGAACTATGGATCCGAGGCCGGCATCTTCCAGTCCGCCGGCATGTCGACCATCATCTGCGGTCCGGGGCGCGACAGCGAGGCGCACATAACCGACGAATGGATCACCGTCGAACAGCTCGAACGTTGTGTCGGCTTCATCGACCGGCTGATTGACCATGCGCGTCATGCCTGAGAGGCATGCCGTGGAGACTGAACATCGCAAAAATGGGGAATGATCTCATGCAGAGGGGACTACTGAGACAATTGCTTCTCGTCGGCGCGCTAAGCGCGTCGGCTCTGGGCACGGCAATGGGCGTGGCGGCTGCCGACGTCATCAAGATCGGTGTGCTCGCGCCGCTTTCGGGACCTTCGGCCTCCGACGGTGCGGACTTCATCAAGGGCGTGGAGCTCGCCGTCGACGAAAAGAACGCCAGCGGCGGCGTGGCCGGCCACACGTTCGAGATCATCTCGGCGGACGTCAAGGACGGGTCGCCCGACAATGTCAGCAGCGCGGCGCAGCGCCTCATCAACACCGAAGGCGTCCAGGTCGTGCTGACCGGCTATGCCAGCCTGTCGCTGTTCGAGGTCGATCTCTTCGCCGACGCCAACATGCCTTACATCTCGTCCGGCCCGTCCGGTTCGTTCGCCGGCATCGTGAGCAAGGACCCGGGCAACTACAATTGCTGCTGGTCGCTGTCGCCGTCCTACAAGGGCTACGAGACCGACGTGCTTCCCCTGGTGGAAGGACTGATCGCCGACGGCAAGTTCAAGCCGGCGGCCAAGAAGCTGGCGATGATCTCGTCCGACAACCCTTATTCCAAGGTCATCTCGGAAGGCATGAAGAAATCCTTCTCCGCCGCCGGCTGGACCGTGACCGTGGACGAGATGGTGCCGTTCGGCCCCGTCAACGACTGGCGCGCCATCCTTGCCAAGGTGCGGCAGGACCCGCCCGATCTCGTGGTCAACACCGACTACCAGCCCTCGAACTCCGCGCTGTTCCTGAAACAGTTCCTGGAGCAGCCGACCCAGAGCCTGGTCTTCCTGCAATACGCGCCGTCGGTGCCTGAATTCGTCGACCTGACCAAGGAGCAGTCGAACGGCGTCCTCTACAACCTGATCGGCGGCGCCATCGACTCGCCCGGCTGGCCGCGCGGGCAGGAGGTGCTGAAGAAGTACCAGGACAAGTTCAAGGTCGCGTCTGGCGTCTACGGCTCGGCTCTGTACGAAGAGGCCCAGATGTATTTCGCGGCGCTGGAGAAGGTCGGCGATCCCAAGGATCATGACGCGATCGGCAAGGCGCTCGGCGAAACCAAGGTCGACGCCGCGCCGGGGCCGGTGGAATTCGACCAGGCGACGCATCTCGCCGTGCAGGACGAGAACCATATTCCGGTGACCTTCTACCAGATCTGGGACGGCAAGCGCTTCCTGATCGGGCCGAAGAAATACGCCACGGGCGATTTCAAGCTTCCGCCCTGGATCAAGCAGTAGCAAAGCCTTTTCGGTCGGCACCCGAAATGTCCGATTTGCCGGCGCGACGCATCGCGCCGGCATGTCTTCAAGGCGCCGGAGCCCAACAGCGTTCGGCCTTCGTCAAAGCAGTCTTTGCATGATCCTTACGGCTGAAAATCTCACCAAGTCCTTCGGCGGTTTGCGCGCCGTGGGCGGCGTCAGCTTCGCGCTGGCCGAGAACGAAATACTCGGCGTCGCCGGGCCGAACGGCAGCGGCAAGAGCACGCTGTTCAACATCCTTACCAACATCCCCTTTCCGGCCGACAGCGGCCGCGTCGTCTTCGATGGCAGGGAGATCCAGAACGTGGCGCCGGAGGAGGTGAGCCGTTCCGGCATCGCCCGCACCTTCCAGCGCGAAAGCATCTTCACCTCGCTGAGCGCCATCGACAATGTGCTGGTGGCCATCGAGCACAGCGGCAAGCGGCAGGGGCAGAGAGAGAATGAGATCGCCGCGGTCGCGGTGCTCGACATGGTGGGCTTTCCCCAGACGCTGCACAACGCGCCGACCGCGACGCTTCCCATCTTCTTTCGCAAGATACTGATGATCGCCAGCGCCTTGGCCATGTCGCCACGCGTGCTTTTGCTCGACGAGCCGGCGTCGAGCCTGACGCCCGGCGAGATCGAGCACATGAAGGCGCTTATTCTCGGGCTGCGCCAGCGCGGTATCGCCATACTGCTCATAGAGCATGTCCTGCCGCTGCTGATGTCGGTCTGCGACCGGCTTATCGTCCTCGACCAGGGCCGGGTGATCGCCCAGGGGCTTCCCTCCGAAGTCGTTGCCGATCCGAAAGTGATCGAAGCCTATCTGGGGCAGGCGCGATGACGGACACGCTTCTTCTCGATGTCAGGGGTCTCGACGGCGGCTACGAGCCGCTGCAGATCTTCCGCAAGATCGACCTTTCGCTGGTGCAGGGTGCCAGCGTGGGGCTGTTCGGCCCGAACGGTCACGGCAAGACGACCTTCCTGAGAACCCTGTCCGGCATCATCGACCCGTGGGATGGAGACATTTTCTTCGACGGTGTCCAGCTCAACCGGCCGGGCGCGCGCGGCAGCCGGCGCTGGCGCAATTTCAACTACGACGCCATTACCCGGCGCCGGATGGATCCGAAAGCGGTGGCGCGCGCCGGGCTGATCCATGTCC